>DASYBA010000601.1:0-4378 GCA_036501005.1 Candidatus Xenobia bacterium
GAGTCTGGCGGTGACGGGATGTGTGGACGTCGCACCGCCACCGCCGATCAATTCGATACATTCCCTGGACATGGGCCGGGTGGCGGCGGTGGAGGCCATCTTGAAGGGCGACCCGGTGCTGGCCGGGTGTGTGATCAAAGTGTCGGCGCAGAATGACCTGCTGGTGTTGGACGGCGAGGTGCCGACCAACGACGCCAAGGCCCGGGCGGAGACCATGGCGGGACGGGTGGAAGGGGTCAAGAAGATCGCCAACCACCTGGAGGTGAAGCCGGGGGTGCAGAACCCCAATGAGAACACGGACCTGAACGCCACCCCGCAGTAGCCTGTTGTGGACGTCCCTGCGTGGTCGCAGAGGACACTGGCCAGTCGTCGCGGAACCCATGCCGACTGGGCTCGACGGGTGAGGTGGTCGTGCAAGACGTGCCGGGCATCGTCTTGGATATCCAGCGTGGCTTGGTCGCCAAAGCATGGCCTCAGGTCAGCAGCATGCTGGAACATTATGCTCTGGGTCTCGTCCAGCGAGGGCACTGGCGCCGCCGACGGTGTACCTCACCGTCGTTACCGAGGGGCAGCGGCGCATGTTGAAACCCCTCGTGGAGAAGGGTTTGCAGGGGATGGTGCGGTCCACCAGGTTCAGGGTTGCAGACCGCTCGGCTTTGAAATGGGATGATGGAGGAGGGTTGGCCGATACCCCCGTTCTGCTGGAGGCCCTCCGAGAGGCTGAGCGGGACGGATGGTCACGTTGGATCGTCGAAGGGCACCGCTCGCTGGGCGGGTTGAGCCCTCGGCAGGCGGCCACTCGACCGGAATGTCAGCGCCGGCTGCGGGCCCTCATGGATGAAATGGCCTGGATGAAGCGCCGGCAGCCGGAGATGCTCGACATCCTGGAGGACGTCAGGCAGAAGCTCGCCACCGTTCCACAGGATGAGAGTGCCGCGCTGGAAGCCGAACCAGTGGAAGCGGCCGGCGTATCGGTTGAGGCCATCGGGCTGGACGGGCAACCCAAGCGCCTGGACCTGCCCTTCCCGCTGTTTACCCAACAGCAGGCGCTACTGGCGGCGTTGATGCGCTACACCATCCTGTCGGAGGCGGATTTGATGCGATTGACGGGAAGCGTTCGAGTCGCCGGAGCCATGAGCGATCTGATGGATCGCCTGGCAAGGCACAATCTGTTGGTGGTCCGGCAAGAGGGCACCGGGCCAGAAGGAAACGTCTATCGTTTTATTGATCCGGATAAAAGGTTGCACTGAGGTCTGTCTGCCTTGGAGCTGGACTCCTGGAAGGATCATTCGACGCATCAGGGGAGGAGGCTGTCAACTCACGGATCGTTCTTTTGAAATACCAGGTACCAACATGTATCGATTTCCTAGAGCAGATATTGGGAGGAAGAGCGTCAGCCGCATCCAATGATGGCGAGAAGCCCCTTCACGGGAGGCTGGGTGCCATCAGGCATTATACTGCAAGGCTTTAACCCACTCGGTGTTCCAGCTCCGGCCGCCCATAGCAAAGACAAACCTGCATTGGCCACCGAAATCTCGGGCGACCGACAGACATCTGTAAGATAAACGCATGTAGAGGTTTCATCCTCGGTCGCCCGTTAGGCTCCAAGGAGGAGACCATTGTTCAGCAGACTCTCCCGGCCACGCCATGGAATGGTCATCCTTGAGGAGGGCGTGCACACCCTTGATATGATCGATCAATGTAAACTCGAGTCAGTCTGTGGAACCGGCGTAAAGGGCTCAGGAACGCCGGGGCTGAGTGCCTGACTATTTGGTTCTACGACGATGACGGTTGCATATCGCGGATGGCTGTGCGGAGCACCAGGCCGGCTCAGCCCCCATGCAGATGAGCTAAAATGGAAAGGCAAGCCGAATGCTTGAAGTCGTGGACTGTATCCATCTAGGTGTCTGGTCTCCCAATGTCTGGAGGCAGGACAATCTTGTGAGCGAGATCCCGCGTCACTTCAGTGTCAAACCCTCCAAAGTCCATCGCTAGACCATGTAACGAACCGGTCGCGTTACAACCCCCTCATGTAACGCGACTGGCGCGTTACAGGGCCGGAGCTTGGTGGGAGAGCTCAGGTGGTGGTGTCCTGTGCAGCCGCCTACTGGTTTTGCAGTCGGGTCTCATGGTCTTCTCATTTCCCGACGATGGTAGTACGATGGGATGGCAACGGCAACTGTGAAAACGGGATGTTGGGCAGGAGGCGTTGGCGTGCTTGAGAAAGCCTCACGTGGCGGAGGAGGTCGACGATGAGGAAGTTTGGATGGGTGGGACTGGCCCTGATGGCGAGCCTGGCTGCGGCGGCGCCCGTGCAGGCGGCCCCCACCATCACCTTTGCGTCGCTGCCGCAGCACGTGGTGCTCAATAACGACGGCAACTGCAACTGCTTTTGTGGATTTACGTTCCGGGATGTTTTTTTCTGTCCAGGCACCGGTGACTGCACCTGCGGCGCCAACTTCAATAGCGGGGCTTGCGCGATCGCCTGCCCCCCTTCCTGCCCTCTTCCCTGCCCCCCGACCCTCAACTACGCGGGGCCGAACCTGATCCCCTGTTTTTCCCACTGCTGCTCGAAGGAAATCATCACCAAGACGGGAGGAGGCACGTTCAGCGTCCAGTCCATCTGTTTTGCAGAGCTCCTCACGAACCAGAACGGTTACCCTGTGTCCGTAACGGGCATCCAATGCGGCGGCGCGCACGTCACCAGCCTGCTCTTTATCGTACCCCGCAGCGCCCCGTGTGGCGGCCCGGGTTTCCATCAAGACACCCTGTGCGGTTCCTTCACCAACCTGCTCAGCCTGACCATCAGCCAGGGCACAAGCGGACTCGGGGGCGAGGAGATGACCAACATCGTCATCAACTCGTCGGCGGCGGCGCCGGAAGTGAACGGTGGGGAGGCCGCGTTGCCACTGGCCGCGGCGGTGGCTGCTCTGGCCATCGTCGCCGACCGCCGTCGCCGCTTATAGCAGCTTTCGCACCACGTCTGGGCCCAGGCCCTGGTCCGTCAACGCTTTGCGCAGCTTGCGCAGGGCGTTGATCATGCGGCCCTGCAGCTCCTCCTGCGGCCCCAGGTCGCGGATGGGCACGCCGTGCAGCACGGCCGTGCAGATGAGGGCCTGCTCTTGAGGGTCCAGCTTGTGGAACGCTTTTTCAATGCCAGGGATTAACTCCATGCGCCCCTCTTCCACTCCTGTCGTCGCTTCCCCGCCAGAGGAGAAGCCCACCCTGAAAAGAAACCAAGGCACCGATGAAAAACGTTCTGAACGAATTGCTGGACGGGGCCAAGAGCATGGTCGCCGGCCTCGGGATTACGGCCGACAATTTCAAGTCCGAGCCCGTCACCCGCCACTACCCGCTGGACAAGCCCAAGCTGCCCGCCGGCTCCCGTGGGGTGCTCCGTATGGTGGAATTCTTCGAAGAGGATACCACGCTCAACAAGACGGACTACTATCCGGGCAGCAAACACGCGCCCTGCATCCGGGGGTGCCCCGCCAACACCGATGCCCGTGGCTACGTCAGTTGCGCCAGCGAGGGCAAGTTCACCGAGGGCTACCAGACCCTGAAGATGACCTACCCCTTCAGCGGCACGCTGGGGCGGGTGTGTCCGGCGCCGTGCGAGGATATCTGTACCCGCGGCGTCGCCGGGCCCGAGCCCATCTCCATTCGCCGCTTGAAACGCTTCTACGACGATTTCGAGCAGCTCTTGCCGGTGGACCAGCGAGTCCACTACCAGGACCGCATGAAGCCGCTCAACGGCCGTAAAGCTGCCATCGTCGGATCCGGTCCGGCCGGGCTCCAGGTGGCTTTCGAACTGGCCCTGGAAGGCTGGGAAGTCACCGTGTTCGAGCGCTGCCCGATTCCCATGGGCTACGTCTCCCTCACCATTCCACGCTTCCGCCTGGAGAACATCGTCTGGGAGCGGGAGGTCCAGTCGCTGACCGACACCGGTCGCATCACCGTCCAATACGGCGTATCGATTGGCAAGGACAGGTCGTTTGAAGACCTGCGCAAAGAATTCGAGACGGTCGTCATCGCGGCGGGCGCCACCAAGCCCCTGCGGCTGGGCATCCCCGGCGAAGACGGCGACGGCGTCTACACGGGCGAGCCCTGGCTGGAAGACATGAAGTTCGGCAAGTTCATGGACGTCAAGGGCAAGAACGTCGTCATCGTCGGGGGCGGTTCGACCTCCACCGACTGCGGCCGGACGGCCCTGCGGCTGGGGGCCAAGGCGATCATTACCTACCGACGCACCCGCGCCGAGATGCCCGCTTCCCACCTGGAAGTCGAAGACGCCATCGAAGAGGGTGTCGACATCCAGTTCCTGGTTTCGCCTCTGGCCGTCGCGCGAGACGATAACGGCAAGGTCACCGGGCTGAAG
>DASYBA010000602.1:0-4943 GCA_036501005.1 Candidatus Xenobia bacterium
GGCCGCTGGCAGCACCAGACCCGCGTCAGCCACCCGCTTGGCGTGAACCACCAGCACTCGGGGCGTGCCGGAGTTGGCCGCCATGTCCTCTTGCAGCAGCGTGCGGGCTCGGATGCGGGGCACCACGCCGGCGGCCAGCAACAACCCGACGAGCACGGCTCCTGCGATGAAGGGGGTACGGGGTCGTTCCATCTACTCGGCCTCCACTTCGACGGGCGGGGGTCCCTGCACTCTCCACAGCCGATATACGAGCGGCACGATGAAGAGGGTCGTCACGGTCGCCACCAGCAAGCCGCCAATGACAGCCCTGCCGAGCGGAGCGTTCTGCTCGGCCCCCTCGCCGATGCCAAGCGCCATGGGCAGCATGCCGATGATCATGGCGGCGGCTGTCATCAGCACCGGCCGCAGGCGGGTCTCACCGGCCCGCAACGCCGCGGTACGAGCGTCGTCGCCCTCCCGCCGGCAGTCGTTGGCAAACGTCACCACCAGGATGCTGTTGGCGACCGCCACCCCAATGCACATGATCGCTCCCATCAGGCTCGGCACGTTGAACGTCGTCTGGGTCACGAACAGCACCCACACGATGCCTGCCAGCGCCCCGGGCAGGGCCGAGATGATGATGAGCGGGTCAACCCACGACTGGAAATTGACGACCATGAGCATGTACACCAGCAGGATGGCGAACAAGAGGCCGTAGCCGAGACGGGTGAACGACTGCGTCATGCTGAGCGTCTGGCCCCGCATGACCAGGACCGTGCCGCGGGGCAGGCCCGGCCCGGTCTGGGGGACGGACCAGTCCAGCGCCTTGGGATGGTCCGGATTGACGATCCGGTCGAGAATCCGGCCCACGTCGCCGGAGACGCCCCCCAGGTCCCGACCCTGGACGTTGGCAAAAAGATCCAGCACCGGTTGCACGTTGTAGTGACAGATGACGGCCGGCGACGTGGTCCGCCGGATCGTTGCCAGGTTGCCGAGTTCCTCATTGGATACGTTGGTTCCAGTGTCGACCATGGGTTGCGACATGAGCGCCGGGACAGAGTCGATGGTCCGCTCGGGCGCTTGCAGAGTGACGTTGTAGCTGATGTGGTTCTGCGGATTCAGCCAGAAGTTGGGGGCCACCTGGCCGCTGCCCGACAGGGCCAGCAGAATATTGCTGGCGACCTGGTTCTGGGTGACGCCCAGCAAGGCGGCCCGCTCTCGATCGACGTCAATGTGAAAGGCCGGCGCATCGAGGATCTGGTGCAGGTGGACGTCGGCGGCGCCTGGCACTTGATGCATGGCCGCTTCGATCTGGCGGGCGATGGCAACGTTCTTGGGGTCCCGGCCTTGCACCTGGACGTCGATGGGGGCTGGCAGGCCGAAGTTGAGAATCTGATTGACCATGTCGGCCGGTTGGAAGAAGAACGTCATCTGCGGGAAGCGCTTGGGCAGCTCCCGACGCAGCCTGCGGACGTATTGTGGGGTTGGATGGTGGTCCTCGGTCAGCGCGACCAGGATTTCGCCTTCATTGGGCCCGATGGTGGCCGTATCGGTGAAGACCAGGTTGATGCCGCTGTTGGGCAGTCCGATATTGTCGATGATCGTCTTGATCTCGTCGGTTGGAATCAACTGCCGCAAGGCCAGCTCGACCTGGTGGAACAGATGCTCGGTATTTTCCAGGCGAGTCCCGTTGGGACAGCGCACGTGCAGTCTGAACTCGCCGGCGTCCACGCTGGGAAAAAAGTCTTCCCCTACGAAAGGCAGCAGCATGGCCGACCCGGCCAGAAACACGCCAAAGATGGCGAAGACCGGGCGAGGATGCCCGAGAACCCAGCCCAGCAGCCCCTCGTAGCGCTTTCGCATGCTTTCGAACGCGTGGTCGAACTTACCGTGCATGTTCCATACCGCCCGGGTCACGGCATTTTCGCCGCCGTGTGTCTCGTGGGCCAGCAGCGTATTCACCATGGTGGGCACCAGCGTGCGACTGAGTAGATAGGAAGCCAGCATGGCAAAGACGACGGCCAAGGCCATGGGGGTAAACATGAAGCGGGCGGGCCCCGTCAGGAATTCTACCGATACGAACACGATACAGATCGACAAGGTCGATACGAACGTAGGGGTCGCAATCTGTGCGGCGCCGTCGAGAATGGCCTGCCGCAAGGGCTTGCCCATGGCATGGTTGCGATGGATGTTCTCCACTTCGACGGTGGCGTCGTCGACCAGGATGCCGACCGCCAGAGCCAGCCCCCCCAGGGTCATCACGTTGAGGGTCACCCCCAGGGCGCCGAGGATGATGATGGAGCTCAGGATGGCCAGCGGAATGGAGGTCGTGACCACCAGTGTCGATCGCCAACTGCCCAGGAACAAGAGAATCATGAGGCCGGTGAGGGCGGCGGCGATGACGCCCTCGCGCACCACCGAGAAGATGGACGCCTTGACGAAGATGGACTGGTCGAACAGCAGTTCCAGGTGGAGGGCTTTAGGCAAGGTCGCCTCCATGGGCGCCATCATCTCCTTGATGTTGGACACCACGTCCAGGGTCGAGGAGCCACCCGCCTTGAGGATGGAAAGGAGGGCCGCGCGGTGCAGGTCCATGGTGACGATGTTGGACTGGACCTGGCTTCCATCCCGTACCTGCGCCACGTCGCCAATGTGCACCACGGCTCCGTTGGCGGCCTTCAGGGGCAGGTTGTTGAGGGCCTCGACCGTGTCCGTGCTGGCGTTGAGCTGGACGTCGTATTCGACAGAGCCCATCTTGGCCGTCCCGGCGGGCAGGATGAGGTTCTGGTCGCCGAGCGCGGCACTGATGTCCTGGGCGGTAATGCCATGGGCCTGCATCGCATCCGGATCCATGTCCACCATGACGGCCCTGGCCTTGCCGCCGTAGGGCCCCGGAAGCTGGGCCCCCTGGGCCCGATACAGGTACACGCGCACGAAATTCAGGGTATAGTCGAACAGTTGCTGCTCGTTGAGCGTCTTGCTGGTGATGCCCATCTGCAGGATGGGCACGCTGGAGGCGCTGTACTGGATGATGAGCGGCGGGGTACTGCCGGGCGGCATGGTTTTGATGAGGGTCTGCATGATGGCCGTGACCTGGGCCACGCAGGCAGCGATTTTCGCCCCGGGGTGGAAGAAGATCTTGATGACCCCTACCCCGTAGAGCGATTGTGACTCGATGTGCTCGACGTCGTTGACGGTCGTCGTGACGGCGCGTTCGGAAATCGTGACGATGCGCTTTTCCATGTCGTCCGGCGTGATCCCATGGAACTGCCAGAGCACGGACACCACCGGGATGTCGATCTCCGGAAAGATGTCCTTGGGCGTGATGATGAGGGTCAGCACCCCGAGGGTGAAGATCATCAGGCACATCACGACGATGGTGTAGGGTTGACGCAGGGCAAGACGGACGAGCCACATCATGGCGGTGCAGAACCTCGTTGCTGAAGACTCCGCCTGTTGCCTCTTGCCCGTAAGGCGACCAGTCGGACGTGCCATGTTTGACCCTTTGGCCGAGTTCCTCCTGTCGGGTAGACTGACCGGTCTGTAGCGGTCGGGGGGTTTCTTTCAGGCGCCCTCTAGAGTATGATAGGCGCATGAAACGAATCCACGCCCTTTCACTCGTTGCCGCACTGCTGGCCGTCACCTTTCCGGTGCACGCGGACGACACCGCGGCAGCCGTCGCCCGCTGGGACGCTTCCTGGGCAGCCCTCAAGGACTGCTACAACGGATGCCATTCGGTCATCAAGAAAGGCGGCAAGGTCGAGGATCGCACCTACCGCGTGTGGTTCAAGAAGCCCATGAACCTGCGATCCGAGGTGGTCAAGGGCAACCGCAGCGGAGACAATGGCAGCGTGGCTGTCTGGACCGGCGGCGACCGGGTGACGGGCCACCAGGGCGGTATCCTGGCGGGCATCTCCCTTTCCCTGACGCTAGACAATCCCAAGGCCACGTCGATCCGCGGCGGCACCATTCGAGACCTTCAGTTTGGCCGCATGCTGGAGGTCATCCACATGTGGCTCAACGCCAAGGCCAAGACCACCCTGACCAGCGGCACCGTGGGCGGTCACGCGGCGACCATCATCACCTTTACCAGCGACAACAAAGACTTCATCGCCGGCAACAACAACATTGCCAAGGACCAGTTCGCGTACGACAACCAGGTCAACCTGCCCCTCCAGTGGCAGAGCTGGGAACCGGACGGTACCCAGGCTGTCGACTCCAGCTACTACGACATCAAAGTCGATATTGGCGTGCCCGACAGCGCCTTCCAGGTCAAGACGAGGATGACCCCGCCGTAGCCTCCCACGCCTTGACGCGGCGGGCCATCTCCTCGTCCGATACGTCTTCCTGGTGGGTGGCGATGGACCAGAGGTTGCCGAAGGGGTCGACCACCTTGGCGGTGCGATCGCCGTAGAACTGGTCCTGCGGCGGTTGCTTCGTGGTGGCGCCGGCCTCGACCGCCTTCTTCCACGCGACGTCGACTTCGGGGACGTACACGTGAAGCCCGGCCGGCCTCAACGTGAATTCGTCGGTCCCATCCCCGGTCATGATGCAGGAGTCGCCTACCGCAATCTCGGCGTGCATCACCTTGCCCTCCGCATCGTCGTAACGGTCCAAGACGCGGGCATCGAACACCTGCTGCAGAAACTGGATCAGACGGGCGCCGCCCGGGAGCCCGATGGTGATGGTCCGCTTGTCCTTGGGTTGCCAGTGCGTCTTCATGAGGACCCCCTTCGCAAATGTCGCCACGGCTTCGGCGCAGGGGCTGTGCCAACCTTCGCTCCGCTTCTGGGAGGCCCGGCCCGGAGGTCGAACATTGGCCCCGCAGTTCCACCGGGAACTAGAGAGCTGACTCGGCACTGGGAGCCTGTTTTCAGCAGATCCATCGGCCCATGGCGGCAAAGCGGCGCCATGTCTGCGTCAGTCGTCTCCGTTCCCTGCTCAC
Organism: Candidatus Xenobia bacterium; assembly: GCA_036501005.1. Taxonomy (GTDB): domain Bacteria; phylum Vulcanimicrobiota; class Xenobia; order RGZZ01; family DASYBA01; genus DASYBA01. Next base: position 4,925 of record DASYBA010000602.1, read on the forward strand.
GTAGTTGAACTACGCTCCG
>DASYBA010000603.1:0-13963 GCA_036501005.1 Candidatus Xenobia bacterium
ACGTTCGTACAGGAAATGCGCCAGATCGGGCCCCGAGAGGGTGTGATACCACCCGGCGTCTGAAGCCCGTCGAGGGCGAGGCAGCCAGCCCAGCGTCGAATCATAGAACCGACGATGGCGCCGGCAGCCGATCAAGCAGCGAGCCCGATTCTGGAGGACCCGATACATGAGAGGCTCTCCACTCAGCTCACAGGTGGGATCCTGATCCCACCATATCCCCACCAGGCTTTCCGGCGACAAAGGGTACTCTTCCTTCGCCACTCGGCACCACTGGTCTATCGAATGGATCAAGGCTTTCAAGTCGACCTTGCAGACTTCGGGGGGCGGCGGGTCCGCCGGTTGGCAGGCGGGGTTCTGCGGAATGCAGTCAATCTCCGCGCTGGCTCGATAGCAACGCACCGCCTTTCGATAGTCTCCGTTCACCTCGTGCCAGGCGCCCAGATTGTACCACGCCGTCGCCGAGAGGGGATGGGCGCCCGGCTTCACGTCCAGGGCTCGCGTGACGGCCAGGGCACTCTCCGCATCGGGCCTCGCCGCGAGCCGCACGCACGACGTCAGGAGGGGGTTGATGTCCCGCGGCAGCCGGTCCGCCACGTACAACGCCGTTTTGTCCAGTGGAGCGAGGCACAGGCCTACCGCCAGATGGTAGAGCGCATTGAGGTCGTGGGGGTAGCTGGAGCACGCCCGAGCCTGCACGGCGAGCCAGTCGGCCAGGTCCTGTCCAGAAAGAGGAAAGGTCGGCAGCCAGTCGGGCTGGCAGTGCAGCAGGAGAGGCGGCAACCCCGGACCCCAGGCGACCTCCGCTCGCATGGAGAGAGCCCATGACGGCGGCAGCGTAGTGGCCGGTTCTGGCCAGTGGTGGTTCTGACTGGCCTCGTCGATCTGTACTGGACTGGGCCAATGGTACAGTGGGACCTGCGGCCACAGTACCCGCTCGTGCATCATGGGTAGTCCCAGACGGTCCCGCGCCAGGTCCTGTCCCCACGCGTAGTCCACCTGCGGGGCCTCCGCCATGTGCAGGGACACCTCGATCTCCGCTACGTCCTTGTTCAGGTCTCCCATCATGCGTCGTGCATCGATGATGATCAGGCCAAACCCGTGCCGGCGGGCCAGCTTCAGAGCCTTTCGCAAATAGCCCAGCGCGGCGTCGCCGCGACTGAGCGAGCCCGCGGTCAGATACGCCTCGGCCAGGAGCGGCAAGTTCCCCAGGCGCCGCAGGTTGGGCAGGATGGCCTCCACCTGTGCCCCGTTGGCCTGGCTCTGCGCCTGTCGCAGCGCGGTCCACCACTTCAGGTCGCCCTTCACCCCGTTGGCCAAGGTCAATCGCAAGGCAGACTGGCCGCGCCCCTGTCGAATCCAGATGTCGGCCAGCATGAGGGGTAGGCTGCCCGCGGGACACGCCTCGTAGAAGTACGCGGGCAGCACCGCGGCTCGTCCCCGCAGTTGGCGGACGTACCAGAGGTACATCATGGCCTCCGGCTCCTGGGCCGGGTTCCCGTGTCGGACCGTCCAACGGCGGGCGATGGTGGCAGCCTTCTCCGCCAGCGGGAGCCGCCCACGCTGCAGGGCGTTCTCCGCGATGTTCAACAGCACCGACCGCGCATCCCCAGAACGCTGCTGTCGGATACGCCGCTTCAACGCCCCCAGGTAACAACGCGCTGCCCTCAGGGTGTCCCCGAGAAAATCCAGCGCAACACCCAGGTCGTTCAACAGCATGGCCGTCATCTCGTGCCTCGGCGCCAGCGCTTCCAGCAAGCGGGTCACGATCCGCTGGCACGCTTCATAGCGGCCCCAGTCCAGGCAGATGTGCTCGTGCAGCCGCCTTCGATACAGCTCGACGGCCTCGTCCACTCGCCCTGCCGCCACCAGGTGGAGGATCATCGCCTCCAGCTTATCGACATGCTCGGGCCGGGTGGCGTGCGCCTTCGGGTGAGCCGTCAGGTAATCGGCCAGCATCACGTGCACGTTCGACGGATCTTCCATCACCGACACGTGGTCCCGCACGACGGCGTGGGCGCCCCAGCCCAGGGGTCCCTGCTCCAAAAGGCCTACCGCACGGAGCGTCTCCAGATCCGAAACCAGCGAGCTGTCATCCAGCGCCAAGTCCTGCAGCATGCCCCTATCGACCGGACCGACGCTGGTGCCCACGACCGAGACCAGGAACCGCTGCGGGGCCGTCAACCGCTCCAGGAGACTAGCCAGCACGTGGCTGATGCTCGTCACACCGGGACGGACAACCCAGCCCTGGCTGTGTTCGAGAAACCGAGCCGCCTCGCCGCCCAGGAACGCCTGGATGACCCCCGCCGTCAGCGACAGCGTCAGGGGATGGTCCCCCGCCCGCGCCGCCACCGCGTCCAGCTCGTTGTCAGGCGCCGTCACGCCCCGCCCGCGCAGGACCTCAACCGATATGCTGCGCTCGAAGCCCCCCAACAGCAACTCCTCGGCAGACACCGCGAGCTGCAACGGCAGGCGGGTCGTCACCACGGCCGTCACGCCGTTGGACGGCAGGCGCTCGAGGAGCAGCTCCAGAGCAGGCTCCGTCAACCGACCTTCATCATCCTGGACCCGCTCCAGCCCATCCAGAACGAGGACCAACCCCGGACGGTTCGCGAGGCCTTCCAGCACTTCCTCCACCCGTCCCAGGCCCCGGGCCTCCGAGGGCCGCTCTGCCAACATCTCCGCCAGGGCCTGGAGATACCGCTCTGGCTCCGCCTGCTGGTTGAAGCTCCACACCAGGCCATCCCGCTCCGACCCCGCCAGCCAGCGGCCCACCAGGGCGCTCTTGCCCGTGCCCCCCGCACCGCACAGGACGACAACCTTCGCGTGGCCGACGGTCCGCTCCAGCGTCTCCAAAGCCTCAGCTCGCCCCTGGAAGTCGGGGGGAGACGGAAGAGGATGCACCAGCGTCAGCGGCATCACCACAAAGTTTACATCGTTTGACGGATCGACCCTGCTGGTTTTGACGTGCCCGTGATGATCCGGGCGTATCCTGTGTTCAGACGAAGGACGACCCAAGCGGCGCCGACGTCAGTCATCTAACAAGCGAGCCTCTCTCCTATAACTTTGCCTTGCAGCCCAGGAACACCCTGGGCTGTGTCATTTTCGGCGGCAGGGGCCATCCAGAATCCTCATGGCCAATGCACAGCATCCTGGCCATGGGAGCCCCTCTCCACTCCCTGCACCGCGAACAGTGGGTGCCCCAGTCGCTCGACCGGGTTTTCGAATTCTTCCAGGATCCGTACAATCTGCAGCACATCGTCCCGCCCCACATGCGCTTCCAGGTGGTCTCCCACGAAGGGACCCTCATCCGATATCGGCTGCGTATTCTGGGGTTTCCGGCCCGATGGCGCACCCGCATCACCACCTGGGAGTCCCCTATTCGCTTTGTCGATACGCAACTGAACGGCCCGTACGTGCGGTGGGAGCATCTGCACACCTTCGAACCGCGAGATGATGGCGTCGTCCTGTCGGACCACGTGACCTACCAGGTGCCCTTCGGCCCCCTGGGCGAGCTCCTCCATCGGTTGCTCATTACCCACGAACTCAGGCGCATCTTCGACTACCGCCAGCAAGCCATTGCCGACCGCTTCTCGGGTGGGGTCGTTCAGAGATAAACCTCTAACGCTTCGCACACGCTCTTCTAATGAAGCCTGGCTACCATGGGGTCAAAGAGGTTGAAAAGCATGTCAGATAATCGTCTACCCCTGGTTCCGCTCCGCAATACCGTCCTGTTTCCCACCCAGATCATGCCGCTGGTGGTGGGCCGTCCGGCCTCCGCGGCCGCCGTCGACGTGGCCGCCCGCAGCGACGAGAAGACTCTCGTCGTCGTGACCCAGCGCGACCCGACCCAGGACCAACCTGGCCTCAACGATCTCTACCCGGTCGGCGTCAAGGCCGTCATTCGACGGGCCGGGCGTGGCGATCACGGCCTCGAGATCGTGGTGGTCGGTATCGAACCGGTTCGTCTGCTCGACTTGATCCGTCGCGACAATCACGTGGAGGCGCTCTTCGAACCCCATGCCGTCGTCCGTGAGAGCGGCGCGGAAGTCGAAGCCCTGGGCCGATCGGTGGCCGAGCTGGCCTCGACGCTCCTCAATCGCAACGGCCAGCACGTCTCTGGCGAACAACTCCGCAGCCAGATTGAAGATCCGCTCAACCTCGTCTACCTGCTGCCCTCGCTCATCAAGCTGCCCGCCGAGCGGTTGCAGGCCTGGTTGGAGAGCCCCTCCCTCCAAGCCGCGCTCAACCTGGCCCTGACCGACGTTTCGCAAGAACAGCAGGTGCTCAACCTGCGCGAGCAGATCGCCAGCCAGGTGGAGTCCAAGCTCGACAAGGAGCGCAAGGAATATCTCCTCCGCCAGCAGTTGAGGGCCATCCAACAGGAGCTGGGCGAGACCGACGAGGGCGAAGCCGAGACCGCATCGTTGCGAGACAAGCTGGACAAGGCCGACCTGCCCGAGTCCGTCTTGAAAGAAGCCCTGCGCGAGCTCAAGCGCATGGAAAAGCTGCCCCCCGCCGCGCCCGACTATGGGGTCATCCGCACCTGGATCGACCTGGTGACGGAATTGCCCTGGAAGAAGTCGGCCCAGCACGTCCTGGATCTGAAGGCAGCCGCGCACATTCTGGACGACGATCATTACGGGCTGTCGGAAATCAAGGATCGCATTCTCGAGCACCTGGCCGTCATGAAGCTGAACCCGCAGGCCCGTTCGCCGATCTTGTGCCTGGTCGGACCTCCCGGGGTGGGCAAGACCTCCCTTGGCCAGTCCATCGCCCGTGCCTTGGGCCGCCCCTTCGAACGTACCAGCCTGGGCGGTCTGCACGACGAGGCAGAGCTGCGGGGCCATCGCCGCACCTACGTGGGGGCCATGGCCGGACGGCTCATCCAGGCCGTGCGGCGCGCCGGCGTCAACAACCCGGTGTTGATGCTCGATGAGGTCGACAAGCTGGGCCGCGACTTCCGCGGTGACCCGGCCGCCGCCCTCATGGAGATCCTCGACCCGGCTCAGAACAAGGAGTTCAGGGACAACTACCTGGACCTCCCCTTCGACCTGTCGCACACCTTCTTCATCCTGACCGCCAACACGCTGGACGGCATTCCTCGGCCGCTGCTCGACCGCATGGAGGTCCTGCGCCTGTCAGGCTACTCCGACGAAGAGAAAGCCGAGATCGCGGCGCGCTACCTCCTGCCCCGCCAGATAAAGGAATGCGGCCTCAGCGACGCTGCCGTGGTCGTGCCCCGCGCGACCGTGATCGACATCATTCGACATTACACTCGAGAGGCCGGCCTGCGCCAACTGGAGCGGGCCCTGGGAAGACTCATGCGCAAGACGGCTCGCCGGCTGGCCGAGGAGGCTTCGAACGACGGCTTGGAAATCACCCCCGACCTGCTCACCGACATGCTGGGCACGGAGCGCCGACCGGACGACGACCGGCGGCGCGAAGTGCCGCCCGGTGTGGCCACCGGCCTGGCCTGGACGGAGACGGGCGGCGACGTTCTCTACGTCGAGGCGCTCCCGCTCACGGGCGGCGACGCACTGACCATCACCGGTCAGCTCGGCGACGTCATGCAGGAGTCTGCTCGTACGGCGCGCAGCTACGTCCTGTCCCGCTCCCGCGACGTCGAGATCCCGGGCTATCGGTTGCGAGAACCCGCCGTGCACATCCACGTCCCGGCCGGCGCCACCCCCAAAGATGGACCGTCGGCGGGCGTGACCATGGCCACTGCCTTGTTGTCTGCCTGGTCCGGTGTGCCCACCCGCCAAGACGTGGCGATGACCGGCGAGATCACGCTGACGGGTCTGGTCCTGCCGGTGGGTGGCATCAAGGAGAAGGTGCTGGCGGCCCATCGCACGGGCATCCGCACGGTGGTCCTGCCGCGGGCCAACGAGCGAGACATCAAGTCCCTGTCGGACGAGGTGCGCCGGGACATGACCTTCATGCTAGCCGACACCCTGGACGACGTGTGGCGAGTGGCCCTGCCGGGCGCCCTCAGGACGCTGCGGCTGGCTTCCTGACCGTTACTTCTTGGGGGCTGGAGGGGGCGGCGGTGGGATCATGTGCGACATCGGAGAGGCCGGCCGGTGCGCGTTGACCATCGCCGTCCACTTCTTGACCTGGTCAGGCGTCAGGATCTTCTTGATGGAGCGACTCATGGTCAGTTGATCGACCTGGAAGTCGACCCGCAGGCTCGCCTGTTCCATGAGCTTCGACTTCAGCTTGTTCACGTCGCTGGCATCGTTGGAAACCAGGGTGCGGAGCTCCGGCTCCAAGGTCTTGTCTTTGGCCTGTAGAGCGTTGATCTGATCCTGGAAGGTCTTGGCGGCCGCCTTCATGTCGGTGACCTGCTTGTCGGTCAGCCCCAGCTCCTTCTGGTGGTCCCAGATGTTGTGGCCCCCTTTTGCGGCTGCCGCCGGGGGAGCGGGCGCCTGTGCCTGGCCGGCAGCCCCCATCAGCATCACCAGAGCCAGCGCGGCCCCCGCCCATGTCCTCATTGTGTTGTCATCCTTTCAATTCGTGAAGGCGCTAGGTTCGGTAGGACACTGTTGGGTCCTCCCCGAGCCAGACAGGGGCCGGTCTAACGAGTAGCGACTCGGCAGGCGGAGACGAGGCGTTCCAGGAGGTCCAGCACATCAGGCTGGCTCCCGACGCTGAAGCGGGCTACCGACTGGGTGCGGCCCACTTTGATGGTCCAAGCGGTATCGGGCAGGGCGCGAAACAGGTCCTCATCGGTCAAGTCGTCGCCCACCGCCAGGATGAAGTCGAAAGACTGTGCGGCCAGCATGCGGTCGGCGACCGCCCCCTTGTGGATGCTGGCAGTACGGACTTCCACGTTCTTGTTGCCGGGCATGACCTGGACATCCAGGTTGGCCACCAGGGTCGTAAGCGTGTCGAGCAGTTCGGAAGTGCGCAGGGCCGCCAGGCCCGGATCTGCGTTTCGATAGTGCCACACCAGCGACGCATCCTTTTCTTCCACGAACGCACCCGACAAGCGTTCCGCATGCGACTGCAGCACGGGCCGCAACCGCTCCTTCCATTCGGCGTGGATGGGCACAGGTTGCTGCCAGTGCCCCTCGGGGCTCCGTACCCAGGCGCCGTGCCCCGCGGCCAGCAGCAGCGGCACACCTTCGAACCACTGGTCGAGGCTGGACTTATTGCGTCCGCTGATGACCGTGACCTCGGCGACCCGGGCCAGTTCTCTCAAGAGTTCCAGCAGGTGGGGACTGGGGCGGGCCTGATCCGGATGCGAGTAGAACGGAACCAGCGTGCCGTCGTAGTCGAGGAACAACATGCGACGGGCGGCGGCGGAAAAGGCTTCCAGGAGGTCGTTGCCACGTTCCATCGTGAGCCACGCCCGCGAATGTCGCACATTCTCCAGTCGGCTGGCCTCCAGCACTCGCAGAAAGTCTTCGGCCCACCAGTGCACGCTGAAGTGCCGCAAGCGTTGCTGCATGGCTTCATTGCGCGACACCTGCTCCTCCATCGGCATGACCAGCGCCTGTTGGAGTGCCTCGGCGATGTCGTCTGGGCTGTTGGGGTTGACGATGAGCGCCTCCGTCATCTCGGCGGCGGATCCGGCCATTTCGCTCAGCACCAGCACGCCTGTCGCATCGAGCCGGGATGCGACATATTCCTTCGCGATCAGGTTCATGCCGTCGCGCAAGGGCGTGACCAGACAAACGTCGCTGACCCGATAGAGCGCCGACAGGGGCGTCGACGTCAGCATGCGAAACTGGTATCGAATCGGCGTCCAGCCGACGGTGCCGTAACGCCCATTGATGTCGCCGACCATTTGATCGATCTGCCGCTTCATCTTCTGATACTGCTCGACCCCAATGCGGGAGGGGACGACCACCGCGGTCAGCACGACCTTGCCGTGCCACTCCGGGTGCAGCTCGAGAAACCTGCGGTAGCCCGCCAGCCGACGAGGAATGCCCTTGGAATAGTCCAGGCGATCGATGGACAAGATGGTGCGCAGTCCGGCCAGAGAAGCTTGCAATTGGGTGGCTTCCGCGGCGACCGGCGGGCTCCCGGCCGTGTCCCAGAACAACTGGTAGTCGATGCCCATGGGAAAGGTGTCGGCCCGCACCGTGCGGTCGGGCAACATGACCGTGCCCAGCCGGCTTTCGAAGCCGAGCATCCGACGCACGCACCGCTTGAAGTGTTCGCTATAGTCGTGGGTGTGAAAGCCCACCAGGTTCGCGCCCAGGAGGCCGGTGAGAATCTCGGATCGCCATCGCTGCGGCAGCAGCCGATAGATTTCGAAGGACGGGAACGGAATGTGCAGGAAAAAGCCGATGGAGAGCTGCGGAAAGGCTTGCCGCAGCAGTTCGGGAAGCAGCATGAGGTGGTAGTCGTGGATCCACACTTCGTCGCCGGGTTGAAGCACGGCCCGCACCGCTTCCATGAAGGTGCGGTTGACCGTCCGATACATCTCCCAGGCCTCCGGGTCGATAGCGACATAGGACGGAAAGTAGTGGAACAAGGGCCAGATGGTACGGTTGCAGAAGCCCAGGTAGAACTTGTCCATGGCGGCCTCGGAGAGGAAGACGGGCACCGCCGAGTGACGTTCGAACAATCCTTGTCGGACCTCGTCTTGTCGCGCCTCGGGCACACTCGCCCCCGGCCAGCCGATCCAGACGTAATCACGGCCAGCCGCCTTCTGACGCTCCAGCCACGCGCCCAGGCCGGACGTCAGGCCCCCGGCCGTCTCCTTGAAGCGGAGCTGCTCCCCTTCCCATGAGACGATGGTGGGGAGCCGATTGGAGATGATGACAAGACGCCCCATGGGGTTATCCTGTCACACCGGGCTGTTCGCCAAACCCGATCAAGATCCGGCCGAGTCCTCCGACCGCTCCGCCGAGCAGAACCGGTAGCCGACGCCCGGCTCATTGATGATGTAGGTCGGCCGGGCCGGTACCGGCTCTATCTTCTGCCGCAGGTTGGCCAGGTGGACGCGCAAGAGCGGCTTCTCCTCGGCGAAGTCCGGCCCCCACACCGTGTTCAGCAACTGGCGGTGGGTCAGGATGCGGTCGGCGTGGATCACCATGTACTGGAGCAGCTCAAACTCCTTCGGGGTGAGACGGATCTCTTCCCCGCTGCGGGTCACCCGGCGTTGTTCCAGGTCGACCACCAGCTCCCGGATCTCGTAGCGCGTCTGCACCAGCGTCGGCACCGACTGGGCCCGTCGCAGGCTGGCCCGCATGCGGGCCAGCAGCTCGCCCATGGCGAAGGGCTTGGTGACGTAGTCGTCGGCCCCCATGTCGAGGGCGGCAATCTTGTCGCGCTCCGTGGCCCGCACGGAGAGCACGAGGATGGGTACCTGAGAGACTTGCCGCACCCTCCGACACACCTCCAGCCCCGGCATGTCGGGCAGAGCCAGGTCCAGGATGATGAGGTCGGGCCGATCCATCAGCACCGCATCACAGGCCTCGCCCCCGCTGGCCACGCTGTGAACCTCATAGCCGCGGCTCTGCAAGCCCATCTCCAGCACTCGCCGAATCTCCAGCTCGTCGTCAACCACCAGGACGTTTTTGCCACCCAGCACAGAGGGCTATTCGGCACCCGAGTGCCAACCCTCCCCCGTGTGCAGGACAACGGCTGGTCAGTCGGATATCTCCCGCCATGAAGCCTTGGATGATGCTGCTCCTCCTGACGGGCCCGGCCTGGAGCGCCCCCCAGTGGGACCAACCCTTCCTCGTCAACGGTGCCCACGTCGGGGAGCCTTATGCCACGGTCGCCAGCGGCTGGGGGCGCCCGGAGACTGGCCTCTCCAACGCTGCCGTGTGGGAGATCCAGGGCTACGGTCCGGTCGCCTTCATGCGGCTCTGCCGCCAGCCCCAGGGCGACGACGCCTGGAACGTGACCGCGGTGCGAGGCACGGAGTTGCAACAGGGAGACACGGTCCTGGTGCGGAGGGGAGACACTGCCCACGACGCGGCCGTCGCACTGGGCGGTGCGGCCGATCAGGTGGAAGCCCTGGCGAGCGCCCCCGGCCATGCTCACTTGCGCTGGACCTGGCATCGGGCACGACTGGCGTGGCCCGTCTATGCCCAGACCATGTGGTACGATCGCCTCAACGTGCAGGTGGAGCTCTCCGACGACCGGGTGGCTTCCGTCATGGTGCTGCAGGACAACAGCCAGGCCGAGGGGGTCCAACCTCCTCCAGTCGATGACGGTTCGGTGCTGGGGCCTATCGTATCGAATGTGCTCCGTCCGCCTTTTGGCCCCCCCGGCACAGGACCTGAGGGGCTGGCGGCGCTCCTGCAGGGCAACGGCTATGCCGACGAGCGCGCGGCCCGGCTCAGCCTGTCGTTTCGGACGTGGGAGCTGCTCTTCCGCCATCAGTGGGCCGACCTGCAGGAGTTGTGGGTCGACGACGAGCTGAATCGGTCGGCATTCTCGGTCGACGCAGCCGGTACGGCATCGTTTCTGCAGAACGGCTTTTTCAGCACCAACGCGCTCCCTTACGGCGGGAGCTGGTCGGGCCTGATCTCGCAGTTGGAGTCGTGGCGCTCCGGGCAGCCGGACTCGCCCCTGCCAGCCTTGGCCCTGGCCGTCGGTCAGGCCAATGAAGCGCTGTCTACAGGCCTTCGGTCACGGCCCAACCGGGCCGCTATCGAGGCGGCCAACCTTAGTCTGGATTCGGCCATGTCCAGGATGGCGAAAGCTCCGTCGTTGCTCCGCTTCGACGGCCTGCTGGCGACCATGCTCTGCCAATCTGTCAGCGGCGACCTGAGCCACCTCACGGAACTCTACGATCAGGCCCACGGCCTGAGGCCCGCCAGTCTGATGCCGGCCGGCAGCGGCGTGGCGGCTCTGGCGTGGCATCGAGATGAACCAGCTTGCCTCGCGTTTGCCGACCACGTGCAAGGCGACGAGGCGAGAACCCTGGCTCTGGCCTGGCCGTACGGAAACGAGCTGCCGGACAGTGCTCGTCTGGTCGCCTGGTGGCCTCGCCTGCGGGCCGGGTTCAACGGGCTGAAACCGACTCCGGAAGTGCTCAACCGGCTGGCTTTCTGGGCCGACGCGGCCGGGGATCAGTCGACGGCCCGGTCGGCCTTCGACCACCTGGGGGGAGACTGGAGCCGCTCCGTGTGGCCATCCTGGTCGTCGTTTCTGCAAGCTCGCGAGCGAGCCGGCGCCGGGCCTCTGCGAGCCGCCACTGTTCTCCGCCGTGGCAGTGAAACGCTCCATGGCGACACCCCGTGGCACGCGGCGGCAGCCTTTCGCTTTGACGTGGAAGCGCTTCTCCAGCAGCAGCGGTTTGCGGACCTGGAGGCCTTGGCGGCGGGTCTGCCCGATACCGGCGACGCGGCCCGGACGCAAGACGATCTGATCCGAACCTTGAGCCAGCAGCCGTGGGTGGGCAAGGCCGCCTGGGAGGTTCGCCTGGGTCTCCTCGATCGCTGGATGGCGGCGTATCCACACTCGTGGGTTGCCCGGGTGGTGGCGGCGGGAACCTGGATTGGCTATGCCTGGAATGCTCGCGGCAGCGGCTACGCCGACACCGTGACGCCGGAAGGCTGGCGGATCTTCAGTGCGCGCCTTGCCGTGGCCAAGGCCCTCCTGGACGAGGCGGAGTCCATGGGCTGTCGGGCGCTGGCCCTCTACCGGGCCCGCATGACCCTCGCCATGGCGGGCGCCACGCCGCACGACACCTTCGACACTGCCTTTCGGGAGTCGGTCGCGACCCATCCGCACAGCACGGCGCCGTACGTTGCCAAAGCCTACGATCTGCTCCCCCGTTGGAACGGCGCTCCGGGCGAGCTGGAGGCATTTGCCGCCCAGTCAGCAGACGACACGCGGTCCTGGCTGGGCGACGGCCTCTATGCCGTGCTCACAGACCTGGTGGTGTCGGCAGGACCAGATGGGGTCGTGGTCCCTGCCAACGGGCCCAGGCAGAGCGGCTACGGACGGTACCTGCAGCAAGGCGACTTGTTTAGACGCCACCCCCTGTCCAAGAATCGTATCCTGGAGGGCTTTCAAGACCTGCTTCGGCACCCAGACCCCCGCACCCGGCTGGCCCGCCTCAACGCGTTCGCCCGCCTGACCCGCTTGATGGACAACGGGCCGGAAGCCCGCAAACTGGTGCTCCTGCTGGGCGATGAGTGGGATCCGAGGGGCTGGACCTACGACGAGTTCAAGTCGTGGCAGGCCTGGGCCGACCCCGGCTATCGGACTCCGCCCGAGGGGCCAGCTCTGGTCGTCGCCGGTGCAGGTCACGATCGGGCCGGAGTGTGGGTCCAGGTACTCTTTCGACACTGTAGCGGTCCAGTAGAGGCGAAGCTGGCCACCGGGGTAAGCACTTCACCCAGCGTGGCGGCCACCATCGTGCGGTTCGGGAACCATCGGCTCACATTACGGTGGCCCAAACACACCCCTGGCATCTGTCGAGTGGCCGCCCGGCACGGTGCGGATCACTTTCCCTGGGAGACCGTCACGGTCCCTTGAGCCACGTCCGAATCCTCACCAACCGGGCGGACTCGATGCCACCCCAGCCGTGCGTTCCACAGCGGTTCACCATGGCCGCGGTATAGGCCTTGTCTCCCGCTACCTGCCCGGCCAGGGCGGCCTGGTAGTAGAGGGTGGCTGACTTGGGATGGCGCTTGAGCATGTCGTCGAAGCCCTGTTTGACCCGAGGCCAGGAGAAGCGCTCTGTGGTGTAGAGGCCCACGTTGCGATACTGGCCGAGGGACATGGCTATGCGGGCGTAGGCTGTCTGACCCAGGGCGGGGGTCCGGCGTACAGCCTCGTCGGCCAGCGCGGCGCCATCGCCGGCCTGGCCGTGCCAGCGGGGCAGCATCGCAAAGGCCAGGGTTTGATAGGCACTCCAGTACTCCGGATCGACCGCGACGCACTGGAGCCAGTGCTGTTTGTCGACGTCGATGCCGTCGTCCAGATTGTTGCCGTAGTCGATGAGGGACGCAAGGTAGGCGGGGTCGTGGTCGGCGCCATGTCGGGCGCCGTCCTGCAAGACCTTCATGCCGGCCGCGAGCCTCTCGCGGTAAAGCCGCCATCCGTCATCCGATACGGTGTTGGCGAACCCGCCCCCACGGGCGTGAAAAGCCCAGTTCATGTAAAAGTTGGCGGCGGCAATGCGGGCCGTAGCACTGTCCGGAACGGCTGCAATCCAGTCTTCGTTGAACTGGCGAACCGCCGCCCACGACGCCTCATCCCGGCCCTTCACTTCGGCCACCACCAGGTAGAAGGCGTGCAGCTTCGAGTTGCCAGACGGAAAGCGGGCCCGGGATGTGCGCCAATCGTTGGCCAGGGCCTCGAGGGCGTGAAAGCCGTGGGCGTCTCGAATCGTCTTGACCTGATTGTAGGTGGCCTGCGCATCGTCGAACACCAGGCCGTCGGCCCAGGCTGCAGACAGGTTGATGAGCACGACCAGGAGCGCAACACAGACCTTCACGCGCGATACCTTGGGCCCGCACGGCCGGTTCTCCTGGCAGGAGAAGCGAGCACGCAGCGGGGATACTTCGGCTCTCAAGGAGGAGCGGGTGTGAGGATAGCGGTTCTCGGTGGCGCCGGGTTGATGGCGCGGGTGACGTTGAACGATTTGCAGGAAAGTCCCGGAGTGGAGAAGGTGCTGGTCGCCGACCTCCACCAGGAGGCCGCTGCCCGGGCGGTGGCCGCCCTGGGCGACCTACGCTTCGAGGCGGCTGCCATCGACGTTCGCAACGTCGACGCCACGGCCGCCCTGCTGAAGGGCTACCAGGTCGTCATCAACAGCACCCAGTACTACTTCAACCTCGAGGTGATGCGGGCGTGTCTCTTGGCCGGCGCCCACTACCTCGACCTGGGCGGCCTCTTTCACATGACCCGCAAACAGGTGCCACTGCACGACGACTTCAAGAAGGCGGGGCTCCTGGCCATGTTGGGGGTCGGCAGCACGCCGGGGATGACCAACGTCATGGCTCGGTACGCGGCCGATCGGCTGGAGAAGGTGTGGTCGGCG
>DASYBA010000604.1:0-7615 GCA_036501005.1 Candidatus Xenobia bacterium
GCCGTGCTGGGTAACGTGGGATTCACGGCTGGGGGCGTCCATATCAAGGGACTGGTCCTGACCGACAATCCGTGGACCCATTCAGGCTCGTGGGGAAACATCTACATCAACAACGGCATCTGGGCCAGTGCGGCCCCGTCCGTGGCCCGCAGCAGTTGGATTGGACAGAGCATCTCGGGGGCCAACCCGAAGGACGGCGTCAGCCTGGTGTACTGGCGGGAGGTACCCCCGGGGCCCTGATCGGCCTCCTGATGGTGTTTCTTTTGCTGAGCCGGGCCAGCATGGCCGACGAGCGGCCCTTTCCGATGCACAGTTATCCGCCGTACGCCATGGTCTACCACGCCAACGACCTCGATGCCCATGGGGTCCCTCTCCCTGGTCGAAACCATGCCTTTCTGGGCGTGACCGACGACCCTGCACACCCGGTGCAGTTGCGAGATCAATCCGAGGTCGTGACCCTGGTGCTGAAGGACCATCAGCCGGTCACCCTGCCCGTGTCGAGCATCCATCCCCCGCCGCCGGAGCAGACGCTGGAGTTGACGCCCGACAACCTCGTGGTGCGAGTGAAAGACGCGCTTTTCTACAGCCACCGGCTCCACGAGGCGCTAGCGCTTCTGCTCATCGGGCTGGCGGTGGGGGCCGGCGTCATGTCTCGGCGCGTGCGCCACGTCAAGGTGGCCAGCGACGAGGCGATTCCCACCTTCATCAACCGGGTCATCGATGGGTACACCGTCGTCGGCAAGCTGGGCGAAGGGGCGTTTTCGCAGGTCTATAAAGGCGTGCGCGTCGAGAACGGCGAGACGGTGGCCATCAAGGTGCTGCGCCGCGAGTACCTCGAGGCGGCCGCCAACGAGGTCGTGACGCGCTTCAACCGCGAAACGATGGTCCAGCTCATCCATCCGCACGTGGTGACCGTTTTCGCGGCCGGCGACTACATGTTCCGGCCGTACATCATTCTCGAGTTCATCAACGGCAGCACGATTCGAGACCTGCTCAAGCCCCGCCTGGACGTGGCGCAGACCGTGCGGTACTTTCTGCAGATGTGCGACGGCCTGGCCTTTGCCCACCGACGCGGCTACATCCATCGCGATCTCAAGCCGGAAAACATCATGGTGAACGATCGGGGGACGGTCAAGATCATGGACTTCGGCATCGCCAAGCATCTGAACCGACCCGCCGCCACGCGCACCGCGACGACGATGGGAACGCCACTCTACATGTCGCCGGAGCACCTGGACTCCAACAAGACCGACGCCCGCTCGGACATTTACAGCATGGGCGTGATCCTGTTTGAGATGCTGACCGGCCAGGTACCTTTCGACGGCACCTTGATGGAGCTGATCGGCGCCCACATGTTTACGCTTCCGAAGCGCATCACCGAGCTCGACGACACGCTGCCGGTGGTGTTGGCGGATATCGTCACCCGCATGTTGGAGAAGGCGCCGGAGGCGCGTTTCCAGACCATGGAAGAGGTCTCGGAGGCGCTGAGCGCCGCCGGGCGGGGCTTGGGTATCGCCGATCTCTAAAGCGTTGTTTACACCCTGGTCACACTTCTGCAAAGCGCATGCAGTAGGATCCGCGTGGAGGCGGACGTAGCGTTTGAGATCACGCATGGGCATCTGGTACACTGGCAGGGTGAGCCATGGCAGGAGGGGGGTTTCCCTGGTCGAGTTCATTGTGGCCGTGGGCCTCCTGGCCATGGTCTTTGTGTTCATGTTCCAGTTGCTGCCCTACTCCCACGTAGTCAGCCACGAGGCGTGGAACCTGGCCTTTGCCCGCGACCTGGCGCACAGCGAGATGGAGACGGCACGGTCATATCAGGTCGACTACCTGTACGCCGCGCCCACCACGGCCCCGCCCGTCATGGACCCCAGGACGCGGATCCAATATACCTGGACCATGGCCCAGACGCCCTATCAGGTGACCCCCTGCGGAAAACCCAACCTGGTGCTGGTCACGGTCAACGTCGCTTGGACGGAGACCGGGTTCACCGCGGCCGGGGTAACCGGGACACCCAAGCGGATCACCACGCAGACCCTGATCGCTCGCACCCTTCCTCCCCGGGGCACCGGGCCATGAAGCGCAACGCTGGCGTGACCATCTTCGAGCTGCTCATGACCTGCGCGCTCATCTTGATCGTTTTCAATCTGGCCTACAGCGTGCTGATGCCCAGCCTGCACATCTGGATCACCAACGAATCGCAAGCCGCCATCGAAGACAGCGCCGTGGTGCTGGAAAGCCGCATTGGACGCGAACTGGAGCGGTCGGGCCAGGCCAGCGTGGCCGTCTTGCCGGGGGTCGCCCCCGCCCTGCAGGCGTTCAGCTTTGCCAGCCTGGGCAACGAGACCCAGACCGACATCTCCGACAATCCCTGGTCGCCGGCTCCGGACAGCTTCGACCCGCAGACCGGCCGCCCGGAGTGGCAGTATTTTGTCGTCTACTACGTCCCGGCCGGCAGCCAGACGGTCTACCGAAAAATCTGGCCATGGCCCGTCCCCCCCAAGAAGCCTATCCCCGTCCTCAGCTATACCTTTCCGACCAACAATGTCGTCCAGCTCAGCGCGGCCGACCTGCAGACCCTGTGCGACACTCCCAACGGCTCGGAGCGACAAGTCGCTTCCTACGTCACCGCCTTGCAGTTGACGCCCTTCGCCAGCGAAATGGTGGGCAGCAATCCTGTCACCTGGGCGAGCAACGTGGAGCTTTCCATCTCCATGTCGGCGCCTGCCCCCGGGCGACGCGTGGGCCTGAGCGGCGCCGTGATCAATGACCGGGTGGAAACCCGGCGAACCCAGCAAGTGTACATGAGGATGTGACATGCGATTAAGGCGCTGGAGATACGTGGGCTTTGCCCTCGCCACCACCTTCATAGTGGCATTTTTCGTGCTGCTGGCCGGCTTCACCATGGCCGCCCTGGCCAGCTTCAATTACAGCATGTTGAAGCAGACTCAATTGCGAGACGAGGCTTTTGATGCCGCCCAGGCGGGGTTGAACTATGCGGTCGCGGAGCTCATCAAGAGTCAGGCGTGGGGCGCCTCGAATTCTCCGGGCGCGCTCACCGACGTGCTGCCTCAGACGCAGATTTCGCCGGCCCTGGCCAGCGCCTCCGACCCACAGCACTTCTACGTCAGTTTCAACCCGGCCGGGGTGCCATCCGGGTACCCGGCCGGGTTGCCCTGGTCGATCAACAATTTGAGCGGCGGCAAGACGCTGTCTGGGCCGTTGGATCCGGCCGACGGCATGCCTCACCAGGTTCCGCCGGGCTCGGCGCTGATCTTTGCGGCTGGCGTGGCGGGCCCGACCGGCGGGCGCCAGGAGATCCGCATCGTCGAAGCGCTGCTGCAGGCAGGCGCCTTTCCCTTCGCGCTGGCCGCCACCAGCACGGTCAGCAACTGGGAGTGCAACAAGCCCCGGGGCTGCTACCCGGGCGGGCCCAACTACCGTGTCTGCACCATTTTTTCCGATCTGGTCGATTCCGGCAGCGGGCTGGATCGGGGGAGCATCCTGGTGCGTGCCATGCCGTGCGCGACCTTCACGCCTTGGTGCGGCCACTGTCCGGGCCGGTGCCCCCCCTGCGTCACCACCCCTGCCGCCGTCTTTCTGGCCCATGGGTCGCAAGTCTCCGGCAAGGTCATCTACTGCAACAAGGGTCACACCAACGTGGTCGCCTGCTGTCACCCCCCCGCCTACACCTGGGGGGGGGCCCATCCGTGCATGCCGCCCATTGCCCAGGCCGTCGAGACCCCGCTGCCCTCGTGCAACCCCCAGTCCAAGAACCAACAACTTCCGGACGTGCGCAAGCTGGCAGGGCCCATGGTGGACCAGTACACGTGCCCTGCCACCTATGTCTGTGGAGGGGCATCGAAGACCTACTGCTTTCCGTCCTATTGCGGCGGGGGCGCGCCGGTGAACGTGACGGTCTATACCCGAGTGCCATGCACGTTCAAGCCTAACTTCGGGACCTGCTGTCCTATCATCGTCGGGAGCTGTACCCTCATGGTGGCCAAGATTCCCGCCTGCGGCAAGTTGCCGATCCTCCGGTTGGGACGGCCCAAAGGCATGTGCATGTCCCACCCGGCGGGACGCCCGTTGGAGTTGGCCCCCGACATCACATTGACGGTCCAAAATGCCTACCTGAACATTCCCACCGGCATCGTCGGCCCCGGGTGTTGTGAATGGCCGTCGGGAACCCTCATCATCCTGCCGCGGCCGCTGACCCCCCCCAAGTGCCCGTGTACGGGGCCCCCGCTGTGTGGTATGTCGCAGATCCAGGTCATTCCCGGCGGCGGCTTTACGGCCGCCCGCGCCGACGTTTCCATCCTCGCGGTGGGTAACCTGACGCTCGGCGACGTGAAGACGTGCGCGAGCTGCCTGGGTACGGGCAAGAGCTGCACGTGGACCGTGAATGGCCTGCTCGTCAGCGTAGGAGGCCAGTTGAATTTTTACTGGCGGAACACCCACGTGGTCGGTGCCATGATCGCCGAAGACCCGTACACCTCGCATTGGACCTGCGACATGAAGGGCCAGGAGACGGCTCCCTTGGGGGAAATCTTCCTGGAGAACGGCGCCTGGGTCTCCTACTGTCCCAGTGCGGCCCGAGCGAGCTGGCTCGGGTCCACCCTGCACCAGGCCGATACCACCGATGGCCTGCAGGTGGTCTACTGGCGAGAAATTCAACCCGGGTATTAACCCCAGGAGTCGGCACCCGACAACCCGAAGGCTCGGTCGATGGTCGTGCAGATGCTGTTCCGGGGCCTGCTCGTGGCGTTGCTGATCGCTACACTGGGCCCGACCCTGGCCAGCGCCGAGCAGATCATCCACGTCACGTCGGATCCGCCCGCCGCGTGGATCGTATCGGACAAAGACTGGAGAGAGCTCCAGCCCGCCCAGCGAGAAGCGCTGGCCGATCATCCAGACGAGACGCACCTGGGCGTGGTCGGACGGGCGGACGGCAAAAGCGCCATCCGCCTGCACCCCGGCCAGAACGACGTCTGGTTCCTCTATCCGCACTACCAGCCCCAGAGAAACACCCTGAACGACAATTCCGACGGCGAGACTTTCGGACTCAAGCCCAAGAACGCTTTTTGGGGCCTGTGGACCCAGCTCCTCGTGCACGGCACTCTGGCCATCGCGGTGATGGCCATTCTGTCGCTGCCGATGGCGGCCCTGGGGCTCTTCATTGCCCGCAAGGCGGGACGTGCGGCGGCGCGGCAGGCCCGTCTGGAAGCCGAGCCCACCCTCCTCAACGAGACCGTCAACGGGTACCATATCACCGAGACACTGGGCGAAGGGGCGTTTGCTCGAGTCTACCGGGCCACCCAGGTCACCACGGGCGACGTGGTAGCCATGAAGGTGCTCAAGAGCGAGTATCTCGACCAGTTGACCGCGGACGTCATCAACCGCTTCAACCGCGAAGCCATGGTGCAGTTGATCCATCCCAACGTCGTGATCGTATTGGATTACGGTGAGATTCCCCCGGCTTTGCGCCCCTACATGGTGTTGGAATTTATCGACGGCACCAGTCTGCGGGCCCTGCTCAGACCCCGCCTGGACCCCGCCCATGCCCTGCCCCTCTTCCTGCAGATGTGCGCCGGGCTGCAGTTCGCCCACCTGCGCGGCTACGTCCATCGAGATCTCAAGCCAGAGAACATCATGGTGACGCACGGCGGGGTCGCCAAGATTGCCGACTTCGGCATCGCCAAGCACCTGCAAAAGCCCGCCGCCACCCGCAGCGCCACCACCATGGGCACGCCGCGCTACATGTCGCCCGAGCACCTGGATTCGAAGCATACCGATACTCGAGCCGACGTCTATTCGATGGGCATCATCCTGTTCGAAATGCTGACCGGCCAGACGCCCTTTGATGGCGACCTGATGGAGCTGATCGGCCACCACATGTTCACCATCCCACCCCGCATCACCGACCTCGACCCGGCCTTGCCGGAAGAACTGGCCCACATCGTGGGACGGATGTTGGAAAAACAGCCGGGCGAACGATATCAGACCATGGACGAGGTGGCCCAGGCCCTGGAGGCAGCCGCCACGCAGCTCAATCTGACGCTGCGGTAATTCTTGCGATTTCCTAAAGCGTTTTTTACATGTTGTTCATTGTCCGGCCGGGCCCCTGCGGTACCATCATGGGGAGGCAGCGGTGCGTATGATGTCGAGGGACGCATGGGGCACGACCCTGGTCGAGTTCATCGTGGCGGTGGGTCTTCTCGCCATGGTGTTCGTTTTCATGTTCCAGCTTCTGCCCTACTCGCACGTGGCGAGCCACCAGTCGTGGGATCTCAGCGTGGCTCGGGATCTGGTCCATAGCGAGATGGAAGCGGCTCGCTCCTACGACATCGACATGCTGTACCAGGCGCCCAGCTCCGGGGCCACCACCGACCCGAACACGCACGTCACCTATGCCTGGCACATGTGGGCCGCACCCTATCCGACACCGGTGCCGGCGGGCGGTCAACTGGACGTGCAGGTCGTCACGGTCCAGGTGAACTGGGCGGATACCGGATTCTCAGCCGCCGGAGTGAGCGCGGTGCCACGGCAGATGACCAGTCAGACCCTGGTCGCCCGCATGCTGCCCAGTGCCCGCGTCAGTGCGACGGGAAGTCCGTGTCCATGAGATGCCGCCGGTCACAGGGGCTGACCCTATTCGAACTGATTCTGACGCTATCGCTTTTGCTGTTGCTGTTCGGCCTGGCCTGGCAAGTCTTGCTGCCGGCCCTGAGGATCTGGGTGGTCAACCAGGCCCGAGCCAGCATCGAAGAGACCGGCATCGTATTGGAAAGTCGCATCGCCAGGGAGATGGAGCGGTCCACCCAGTCGACCGTGACCATCCTGCCGCCGGGCCCGGTGGAGGCGTTCAGTTTCGCCACGTTCGGCAATGAAACGCAGACCGACATTGGCGATCCGTGGCTTCTGCCGACCCCACCGCCGGACGGCTACAATCCGCAGACTGGGCTGCCGGAATGGCAGTATTTCGTCATTTACTACCATCCTACCGGCACGCAGAATGTCTATCGCAAGATCTGGCCGGTGCCCCCCCAGGGCTGCCCCCAGGCGCCCCCGACCGCCACGGCGAGCTGCCAGCCTTTCTATGAAGTCCTGCCCAGTGCCAACGTCAGGACTTTGACGACGGACGAACTGGCCTCCCTCTGTGCGACGCCGAATGGCTCCGAACGCCAGGTTTCCTCCTTCGTCGATGCCCTGCAACTATCCATGCTGCCAGGGGCGAGGCGCAACGGCCGACAGGTCTCCCGCGACTCCAACGCCATCCTGGCGATCTCGCTGTCAGCCCCCGCCCCTTGGACGGGCAATCGGGTGCAAACACAACGAATTCAACAAGTCAACATGAGGTTGTAGACATGTTCAGGATTCGAGTGCTGCGGCAGGCCGGACTCTCCCTCGCGACGACCTTCATGGTGGCTTTCATCGTGTTGCTGGCCGGGTTCACCATGGCCGAGGTGGCCAGCTTCAACTATCACCTGGCGAAGCAGACGCAGCTCCGAGACGAGGCGTTCGATGCCGCCAACGCTGGCCTCAGCCTCGCCATGGCCCAGTTGATCCACGATGCCCATTGGGGGGACCCGCAGGTGGGTCGGACGGCGGATCT
>DASYBA010000605.1:0-6559 GCA_036501005.1 Candidatus Xenobia bacterium
CCGCGTATCGCTGTGGACTCGTTCGTGGTAGACGCACTCAAGCCAGGCCCAGAGCGCCTCGTTCAGTTCCGTCAAGGTAGCGATTTCCGCCTTGTAGACCTCGGGGTAGAAGGCATTCTGGATAGTTCGAAACATGCGCTCGACCTTGCCGCGACCGCGGGGCTGGCGGGGGCGGGAGCGAAGGCGTTTGATGCCCAGTTCGCCCATGGCCGCCTTGAACTGAGAGGCGACATACACGGAACCATTGTCAGTGTAGAGCCTCCTCGGAACACCCCGCCGCAAGAGCGCCATTTTGAGCGTGCGCTCCATGCGGGGCAGTTTCTCGTCGTAGAAGAACTCGGCGTGCACGACCAGCCGGCTCTTGTCGTCAATCCACAAGAAAAGCTTGGTGAGAATCTTCTTGCCCTTGCGGCGGGGATGCGGCAACCACACGCCCGGGGTGGCATCGCCCTGCCACAGGTCGTTGACGCGCTTGGCTGTCCAGCGGCGCACCGGCTTGTTCTTGTGCAAACGCGGACCTGGTGCCGGGTGTGGCCCAGGCGGCGCAGCACCTTGTCCAGCGTGTGGGGGTTGATGCCCGGGTAGCCAGGCTGCCGCTTGAGGATATCGACCAGCATGGTCGCGGTGCGGGCCGGCAACTCGTGGCGCAGGGCAATGGCTTTGTTGACCCACTCCAGCGGGATGGCCCGGCTCTTGCCATAGTCGTCTCGCAGCGCCGGCTTCAGGGCCTCCATGCCCCCTCGTTGGTAGGCGGCCAACCAGCGCCGCACGGTCGACATGCTGACCGTCATGGTGGTGTCCACATCGTCGTCCGAGTCGGACGCGATGTCATGCTCCTGGGCGACGATGTCTCGCATGGCGCTCAGCAGGACGCCAGGGCCCTCGCCGCGTTCCACGATGGCGAGCAGGGCCGCGATGATGTCATGGCGGAAGTTGGCAATCGCCTGGCGCCGTTCTTCCAGCCTGAGTCGCCAGAAAGGTTTCTTCATTTCTCCTCCATTCGATATCTTTTTCGGATGGGCGGAGGGTTAACCGGGGGCGTACCGGCCTACTTCCGGGCTTTCGGGTGGTTCAAGATTGAAAATCGTTCGAACTTTAACGGCTGGTCGCTACGCACGGCGCCCGGGTCCGTACGCGTCGGCGCACTGGAGGAAGCAAGGCGGGAAGCCGGGGGATGCTCCCCCAGGTCCACAATGAAACCAGGAGTGGCTCGTCCTCAGGCCGCCGCCAGACAGACTGCGCCTGAACGGCTGTCTCCAGCAGGCCAGCCGCCGCATCCTGGGCTACCCGCCGACCGACCGCGATGGCTTTACGAGCGCCCAACCACGCCAACAGGGCAGGCAGCCACAGGGGGGCCGCCCCCCAGAACCCCTGGCACCAGTCCTGCTGGGTTGAAGGCGCCGGGCAGACCGGAATTCGTTGTTCCAGGGCTCGGAGGGATAGGTCGTTGCTGAAACGTCCCTGGACGACGGTGTCAATCTCCTCCATGACGTACCTCTTGAACTGGTGGAGGAAGTTCGGCAGGATCGTGAACGTCACGCTCTTGGTGCCCGGTCGGCGCTTTGGGCAGCCTCGGCAGATGAGCCGCCGGACAAACAACTCCAAGGACCGCAATCCTATCCAGCCAACCCGCGGGCGGATGCCGTGGCCCTTTAACGATGGGCGACCACACCGTGGGCAGAGCTGTGGTTTACAGAAGGGAACGTCCGAACCCCAGGCGACGTACTCGTTGACTCCGACCCCGAAGTCATGTACGATGACGCGCACAGGGTACTCGTTGGTCTTGGCCTTGCGTGCCGGACCACGCCGCCCCTTCATTTGTCGGGCTTGAGGTAAGATGCACCCGATGATACACAGGATGACCCGAAAAGGCCATCCTGTTCTTATTTCATGGGCATCTCAACGATCAGCCCGGATCATGGTCAACAAGCGGGCTGGTTTACACTTTTTCATGCCCGGAACGGCACACTCGACGATGACGTCGTTACCTTTCCGATAGAAATCCAGCGACGACGACCACAGGGCTGACGGAAGATGGAACTTGCGCATGCCAAAGCCATCGAACAAGTCGTTGAACATCGTTCATGGTCTTCTGCTTGTGCGACAGGGTGGGATGGAAGCCACGGCAGAGGGCTGTCTTCTCCTATGGGTGGACGCCCACCGGCTTGACATCGGATTCTTTCATGCGTTTCGCCTCCTTATCTTGGATTGCCAGGGTCCGATTGACCAACCTCATGATACCTGTCCTGCCTTGAGTCACCAGGAGACGTCGGACGCCATGCTGCCGCATCAGGTCGGCGGCCTGGCGCAAGCACAGGTCTTCCGTTACGTGCACGACCGTCGGTGTCATGATGTCGCGCACCACCAGGTTGTCCAACTGCACAGAGCGGTAGGCTTGGTTGAGCAGGTCGGGTGACGAGTCGGTTTCTTTGAAGAGGTTGGAGAAAAATTCTAGTTTCGAATCGTAGCGGTCTCGTGGGCGGCCCCAGACACGGAGCGGCGCTGCAGGAGGAGCGTGGCATCCGCCAGGCTTGCAGTGGGCAGAATGGTGAACTCACCGGGCTATGCATCAAGTTTGCCACGGTAGGCTGGGCTGCGACTTTCATGATGGTGCCTCACTTCTGCGCAATCTCTGGAACCGTCCGTTCGAGTCGCCTGGCGTAGGCTTCGATGCGCTCGGCGTGGTCCAGGGTGCCGCGGGTCATGTCACCGATGAAGGCGCGGATGTCCGGGTCGACATCCAGCTTCATCAACCAGTTGGCCACTGAGTCGTATTCAGACTTCTCCAGGTCGGAGGCGATGCGAATCTGCCAGAAGGGGTCAGCAGCCATGTCCTTTTCTCTCAATAGAGAATGGACCTGACGCCGGGACTTCATCAGTCCGTCCAGATGGTTTTGCAGCGGCGCCGGCAGGCGCTCCTCGGGCATCAGAAAGTCATCCGGCAACTGACTGCTGATGAGCTCCATCGTGTGCCTGTGGGTTTGCTCTTCGTAGGACAGCAGCCGCCAGAACTGCGCGGCTGCCTCGTCTGTCGCCGTCTCGGCAAAGCCCTTGTAAAGGCTCCCGACGCTAGCCTCTATATCAGCCGCTACGCTTAGGGCATATCGCATATCCTGCGCATTCATGGGACGTTCCTCCTCTGGTCCGACACTGCTTGATCTTCCTCAGCTTAACTCGGGGGCTATCTCCGATCCATCGGGTCTTGATGGCAGATGCGCGCCACCAACACCCGATCAGCGAGATGAGACCGCGACCCGCACGCAGGCCGGGTCCGATCCCAGGGCGTCGCCCGTGTGGGCCCAGGCTCGGGCCCTGGAACCGGCGCCGACCGCCTGGGCATCGCAGGCACCGCATGGAGCGTACCCGGAAACGCTGCGCAGGCGGCCCCAGGCGCCGGTGCAGATCGGCGATCAGGCGCACCCCGGTGGCGCATGGGGGCACAGCCGTTCCCGCCTCATACTGTTGCACCAGGCGACGGAAGAACGGTCCTTCGACGGTGCGGATGGTGATGCCGTAGCCCCCCGCCTGGTAGAGGAAGTGGCAGACCGCCTCATTTTCCACCGGGGTGGCTTCCGCTACCGCCCTACCGCTCCCCGTATGGATGATAAAGAAGACTCCCCAGATGTCGACCGGCACCTTGGCGATGACTTCGAAGAGGGCCGGGAGTTCCAGGATATTGGACGACATGACGGCGGTGTTGATTTGGACTTTCAAGCCAACGTTGACCGCATGTCTCATCAATTCGATACTCCTAACCCAGGCCCCAAGCACACCCCGCAAGGTGTCGTTGGTTTCGGGGCTGGCACCATCCAGGCTGAAGGAAACCGCCACGACGCCGGCCCGGGCAAGGCGCTCCAATACCGGCGGTGTCAAGAGAGGCGTCACACTCGGCGAAACCGATACAGCGATGTCCTGGCTGCGGGCGTGGGCGATCACTTCGAAGAGGCGGTCATGCTTCAATACGTCACCGCCGGTCAAGACGAGAATGGGGCGGGGTCGGCCGAAAGCCGCCATCTGATCGATGAGGGCCAGGCCCTCGGCATGGGAAAGCTGGCCTGGCAGGCTGCGCCATGGCAGATGCCCGGCAGTGACGGCAGGCCAGATCACAGGCCCGCGTCGTCTCCCAGAACACCAGTATCGGCTTGTCCTCCATGTTCCACAGGTATAATGTCTCCCTGTTCGCTCCTCCAGCTTACAGCAGGATATCCCTGTCATCCAACCGCGCTAGAGCTGCGCTGGGGTAGTCGTGTCGGGTTTAGCCATGAGAATGCGATTGACCGGCGTGATGGCGGCAGGGATGGCGCTCCATCGCACCTTGTAGCCAGCTTGCTCCAGTCGATACGTGCGATGGATGTCCCAGGCCATTTCGTGTCCCAGGGCTCTCGCAACGGCGACCGGGCCGGGGGCATCCTTCGGATAGCAGCACGGCATGACCGCCAGGTCGCCGCCACAGTCCACGGCGGCCTGGATGGCCTGGTCGGTGCGAGGCCCGCAGCCATGCACGGCCACCACCGACGTTCCCGGGGTCAGCGCCGCCAGTTTCCGTTCCTGTCGGATATGCGAACGTGCGCCGGGCGAGACGCTGTCAACTGCCTCCAACACCAGGCTGCGGGCTGTCGGCATCCGCTTGTCCACCAGGACGACCTCACGACCCCGTGAGGCGAACAAAGCGCCGACCAGCCCGTGCCCGCAGAAGAGATCGGCTACCGAGCCGGTGAGGTGATGCATGACGTGGGCATAGAACTCCAGCGACTCGAACACTTCCTTGATGGACATGGCCTGTCGAACCGCCAAGGCCCGAGCAATTTCGCTATAGAAGTCGCGGCCGGGGAAGAATCGCATGGTCGACTTCGATATGGTACTCTTCGACCGGGCCACAGACTGAAGCTCTGGGTGATTGAAGGCATTGAAGGCGCGGAATTCGCTCAATGCCCAGCGCCTTTCTTCCCGGGCAGGGTCACGGTGGGGACGTGCGAGGACTCGCCCGTTGTCGGCAATCCCTCGCCGGCGGGCGGGGCGATCGCGAACAAGTGGTCGTACGGGGGCGCGCTGACCCGTCGACCCATGGCCACGCAGAGCGATCGGAAGGCCCGCAGCGGCAGGTAGGGCCGGCCCTCGTCGTCCAGATACGGCGTGCGCAGGATTTGTTCGTTGAAGACGATGGTGTAGGCCGCATCGGGAGCACCCTCCGGCCACTCGGTGGGCACGTTGTCGACGGCGGGAAACGCCACCGCCATGGTCTGGTCGGCTCCGTCGACGTCCACCGCCGCCCCCATCGACAGAAGAATCTCTCGCACCGTATCCATCTCCAGCCAGGTGTCCTGCGCATTCGTCATGGTGTTGACCGAGAAGATGTGTCCGTTGGCCACCACCTTGTACGTCGCCTCGTGCGGCGTGCAGCCCACCAGACAGACGGCCGCCAGCACCCCAAGCATTCTATATCGCAAAGAAATCACGAATCTTCCTGAAGAGTTCGACACTTCGCTGCGACTTGCCGTCGGTGGCCCCATCGTCGGCCGGCACCGTCTGCGTGATGGAGTCCTCTCGCTCGCGGCTCAGCTCCTGGCGGCGGGCCAGGAGCCGGGAGATGAGTTCGGCATCGTCGGTCACGACCTTGCGCAGGGCTTCCTTGTCCAGCACGAGCAGGGCGGCGTCCTCCAACGCCACCACGTCTGCGCTGCGAGGCTCGCCGGTGAGCAGCGATATCTCGCCGAAGAAGTCGCCGCTGCCCAGCGTCTTCCGCATGAACACGGTGCCGTCGGCGTGGCGGGCCCGGATCTCGACGGTGCCCTGCCAGATGACGAACAGCGACTCGCCCGCGTCCCCCTGTCGAACGATGGTCTCTTCCGGCCCGTAGCGGACCAACCGCACCCGATCGGCCAGGTGGTCCCGATCCTCCGCACTCAAGGCGGCCAGCCAGTCGATACGAGAGAAGAGCCGGAGGGCCGAACTCCGGACCTCGTCCGTCGCTGGTTGCCGGAGCACGACGTTCCGGTCGGCCGTCGGTAGCTCCATGCCGGCCCGCTGAAACGCATACCAGATGCGGGAACGCACATCGGTTTCGATATGGGGCCACAAGCGATATTCCGAGATCCAGAACTTGACCCGCCAGACCAGGACCGACTCGTCGAAGCCGTCCAGGTACACTGCGTAGCCGCGCTCGTGATGCACGTGCTCCGCCCCCGCGAGGGCGGCGCGGACGACGGCCTGCACTCGGGCCGGGGCGTATTGGACGGGCGTCCGCAAGGGAATGGCGTGAAAATGCATGTTCGTCGGCTGGGAGACGTTGATGATGGCCTCGTGGGCCAGCTTGTTGTTGGGCAGGATGAGGTAGTCGTCGTACATGGTGCGGAGCACCGTGGCGCGCCAATCGATATGCTCGACCTTGCCTTCCTTCTCGCCCACCTTGATCCAGTCGCCCAGGCTATAGGGCCGAGTCATCTGCATCGAGATGCTGGCGAAGAAGTCGGCCATTACCGTCTGCAAGGCAAACCCCAGCATGATGGCGAGAACCCCCGACGCAGCCAGCAGGCTCGTCACGTCGACGTTGTAGGCGAAG
>DASYBA010000606.1:0-3302 GCA_036501005.1 Candidatus Xenobia bacterium
TGCATACAGGGCAAGCGCCTCGGGCCGGTTGGTGATTGCTCCCGCCACGGCGTCGCCGGGGACGAGGCCTTGCGCCCGCAGGGCCCAGGACAATCGATTGCTCAGGCCGGCGATGTCGGCAAACGTCTCCAGCTTTCCATCCGTGACGACGGCAGCCCTGTCAGGATGCTGCTCGGCCTGCGCCCACAGCGTTCGTAGCTCAATCACTTCACCACCGGACCTTCTCCTTCTAATCCTTTCACGGCCTGGGCCGGAGAGATCCTCGGCTCACGCGGGAGTCCAAGCACACGCTCCCCCACGGTGTTGAGGAGAATCTCGTCGGTTCCTCCCGCGATACTCAGTCCAACGACGATCTCCACCCGCTTGGCCAGCAGTCCAGCCGCCGGTGTGGCCGTATCCCAGGCGATGCTGGCGGGACCCGCCATCTGCAACCCACACGACGCCAACTCTCGCATGAGACGTGACGTCATGAGCTTGGCTAAAGAACCTTCTGGGCCGGCGCGCCGGCCGGCCAACACGCTGTCGGTGGCCCTGCGCATCATCATCCCCAATAGTTTCTCCTTGATCCACAGATCCGCCAGCCGCTGACGAACAAGGGGATCATCGGAGACACCACGCTCGGCGGCGAGGGCAATGAGGTGATCGACTTGTCCGGCCCGCGCCGCAAAACCAGTCCCCGCAATCGTGTAGCGCTCGCTGGTCAAGGTCGTCATGGCGACTGCCCAACCCGCGCCCACCGCGCCGATAACAGCGTCGTGCGGAATCCGTACCTGATCCAGAAAGACCTCGTTGAAGCGACTCTCACCGGTCATCTCCCGGAGCGGCCTGACCTCAACACCTGGCGCTCGCATGTCCAGCACGAACATGCTGAACCCACCATGGCCGCCTTCGACCGGTCCGGCGCGGGCGAGAAGCATTCCGAAGTCGGCATAGTGCGCGCCCGAGCTCCACACTTTCTGGCCCGTCACCACCCATGTGTCGCCCTCATCGACCGCTTTGGTCGACAGACTTCCGAGGTCAGACCCCGCCCCCGGCTCTGAGAAGAGCTGCGCCCATGCTTCCTCACCACGCAGAAGGGGCCGCAAGTAGCGCTGCCGCTGGTCCGGTCGCCCGCACTCCAAAATGGTGGGCCCACACATGCCGAGGCCAATGGACAGGACCCTATTGGGAAGCACATACGGAGCGCTCTCGACCATGAAGGTGTGCTCGTCCTGGAGCGACCGGCCCTGCCCCCCAAATTCCGATGGCCAGGAGATGCCCGCCAATCCAGCGTCGTGCAGATCGGCCTGGAATTGGCGGCCCCGGGCTACCGCCACCGCGCTGCCCGTATCTATCTCAGCATCTTGCGTTCCCTCAGCCACGCGTCGATCGCAGTGATCACGCAACCAATCCCGTACCCGGAGAGCAAAATCATCCGAATCCGCATCGCCCTCTTGAGCCGTGATGGCAGCCTGCTGCGTGGCAACAGGATCCAGGATTCTCACATCGCCAAGAATACCGCACTTGCAGGCCTCTATGGGATCCTGGATACTGTAACCGTGGATCTGCGGGCAAGCCCTGAAGAGGAGGCGTTCCGTCTTGAGGCCCGAGAGTGGTTCGGGGATAATTTCGTGGACCCGTTCGATGCCCTGCGGGGGCGGGGCGGCCAGGCCGACGAGGAGCTCTGGGACCTGAGCGTGGCCTGGGAACGGCACCTGGCCTCTCACGGTTGGCTCGGGCTCGGCTGGCCCACCGAATTCGGCGGCAAAGGGGCGGGTCCCATGCAGCAGGTGATCTTCCAGGAAGAATATGCCCGTTCGGGCGCACCTCCCCGCATCACCCATCTCGGCGAAATGATGCTGGGGCCGACGCTCATACATTTGGGCTCCACCGAATTGCAACAGCGATTTCTCCCCGGCATCCTGGCAGTGGACGACCTCTGGTGTCAGGGCTATTCCGAACCCGACGCCGGATCGGATTTGGCCGGCGTGCGGACCAAAGCGGAGCTGGTCGGGGACGAGTGGGTTATTACGGGCCAGAAGACCTGGACGAGCCTGGCCCACCACGCTGACTTCTGCTTCGTTCTTTGCCGCACCGATCCCAACACTCACCGTCATGGCGGAATCTCATATCTGCTGGTCCCGATGAACCAAGCCGAGATCACGGTCCGCAGCATCCGACAAATCAGTGGAGCGACCGAATTCAACGACGTCTTTTTCGACGGTGCCCGGGCTCCTGCCGACTGGATCGTCGGACCGGTCAATGGAGGTTGGGGGATCGCCATGGCAACCCTGGGGTTCGAGCGAAGTCGGCGGTTGGCGTCGTTTCCCGGCATGCATGCTGAGTTTCAACGCGTCCTCAAAACGGCGCAGACCAGAAACAAAGTGGTTGATCCGGTCATTCGTGATCGGCTAGCCCAAAGCTACGTCGAGCTCATGGTCATGCGGGCGACGAATCTGCGCACCATCTCAGCCATGTCCTCGAATGGGTCGCCGGGCGCGGCCGCTTCGATAGGAAAACTGTTTTGGAGCCTCTGGCACCAAGAACTGACAGAGATTGCCCTCGATATCGAAGGAATGAGCGGAATTGCTGGCGGCGGAGTGACAAATCACTCCTCAAATCAGGCCATGTTCCTTCACGCACGGGCCGAGACGATCTACGCCGGCTCGAGCGAGATTCAGCGGAACATCCTCGGCGAACGGGTGCTCGGGCTGCCCAAGGACTAGGCCTCAGCCAACCGAGGTGAGGCACTCGAGATCAAGAAGTGAGCAACTCCCAGCTCATGGGGACATCGGACCGAGATAGGAACGTTGGCGTCACCCCGATGAAACGATCGAGACTCGACGGGGTCCAGCCCGTGACTGCCGAAGTGGCCATGATGAGATGACGCGCTTCCTGTAGGAAAGCGCGTCCGCCCTCCTCCGTGCGGCACCGCGCCGCCACACGGAGCCTTACCTCGGTGGGCTCGCACGCAGCTGCCACAGCATCACCCCAAAGACTGTCGTACCCCACCAGGTCGGTCCGGAGTTTAACCACCTCCAAACCCAGGGCCTCGACACGGCGCCGAAGTATGTCGGCCGCCAATTGACCTCGGCCCACACATCCAATGCCGCCGAACGACATTTCGCACGAGGCTTTCCAACCCAGATCAAGAGCAACCAACACCTTCAGCGTTTCGGACCGAGGCCTGCCAGTGATGCCGGTTACCCGGACTCGATCGGGTCCGATCTCTTCAACCGTGGCCTGACTGAAATCGGCCGAAATATCGGGTGTGAGGTAGGCCGTGGGGTCGTGAATCTCATAGGAAAGCTGCAGTTTGCCCG
>DASYBA010000607.1:0-6562 GCA_036501005.1 Candidatus Xenobia bacterium
CAACTGCTCTTCCGTCTCGATGTGGACCATGTCCGCCATCGAGCCGACAAAACGCTCGGCTCGCTCACGGGTGGGTTTCACGGTTGGCTTCTTCACCAGCTCACCTCCTCGATGATGACCAGGCGATGCATGGACGGCCTGCGCGGGGTCCGGATGTCGGCTACCCGGTACATTGTACCACGCTGGAGCAGAACTTCGAGTTCCCCTTCCGAAACTCCCAGGCGATCCGGGAATCCGGCCCGTGTTCCGGGTGGGAGCCGCATTTGAAAGATATAGCCGGGCTCGAAGTCTCCGGCGTAGAGTTCAGCCACCTCCCAGGACGGTGTGGTGCTCCAGTAGGCGGCATCCAAGTAGCGCTCGCCAATGACCGGCGGCGGGTACGGTTTGACCCCTCGGAACAGGATCATCTCGCGATCCAGGCTACCTTTGGCCAGGGCCGTGTCAAGGTGAGCAACCACCGATCGCACCCGCTGGACCTCGTTGGGTAGCAACTGGACAAGACGGCGTAGCCAACCATTGATGGCCTCGTACTCAGCGCCCTTCGAGCCCTTGTAGATCTTGGCCGCCCATCTTTCGGCATCGGTGAGACGGTGGGCCCAGGCCAGGGCGTTCCGCTCAATCCAGGCTTCCATCTCAGCGTCGTTCTTGAACACGGCGCCAGGGTTCTCAGGCATCATCCGGTCTCCTCTGTAGTCTGGCTCGCGGATGCGTGCGCCGGTGCTCCTCCCGGAGGGTGGCCGGCGACACCTGCACGTACCGGTCAACGTTGGCCAGGCCGTGGTGGCCGAGCTGGCGGCAGACGTCGGCCAGGGAGGCCCCAGCTGCCAGAAGATGGGTGGCACACGCCCGCCGCAGGTCGTGGGTCTGCAAACCCGGCCATCCAATACGGCCACCGGCCTGGCGGACGATGACCTGCATGGACACTTCGCTCAACCGCCCCCCGGCCCGGCTCAAAAAGAGCGCCGGTTCCTCCGCAGGGGGCTGGAAGCAGACCCTACCGTGCGTCAGATACTCATCCAACACCGTCGTGAGATGCGTCGCGAGCGGTACCAGCCGCTGCATCCCGCCCTTGGCACGGCGAATCCGCAGCCAGCCGTCCCGCAAGTTGACATCACCCAGGTCCAGGGCCCGACACTCAGACAGGCGCAGCGCCGTGCCGTACAGGACCTCCAGCATGACCCGGTTGCGAAACCCATACCGGGTCTCCACGGCCAGCCTCGCCAGCAGGTTCTGGATATCGGATACCGTCGGCACCGCACGCGCCGAGCTGCGAACCCAGTGGAGTCCGCAGTCCTCCGTGGGATCGACCAGAAGCCGACCGGTCCGCACGGCCCAACGAAGAAAGAGCCGCACCGTGGACCGCCCGGCTTCCTGGCTCGAGACCGCCAGCACCCGCCCTGCTCCCGGCTGCGGCGCCGCCAGGTGGGTTAGAAAATCGGCCAGGTGGTGGCACGTGCAGGCGGCCGGGTCCGATAGATCGCACGCCTGGGCCCAGCCCGCCCATCGCTTGAGCCAGAAACGGCGGATCCGCACGGTGGCCGCCGTCTGCCCCCGGCTTCGCAAGCTCTCGAGAAACTCAGCCTGCCATTCGGCCCACGTCTCTCGGCTCACGATGCGTTTCCTTCCGGGCCGGGCTGTTCTCGAGGATGGCAACGGCGGTGCACATTGCGCAGGTCGGAGATGTCCAGACGAGTGTAGCGCTGCGTGGTGGCGGCCGAAGCATGGCCGAGCAACTCCTGGATGTGCCGCAGCCCCGCCCCCCGGGCCAGCATATGGGTTGCGCAGGCGTGCCTGAGCTTATGTAGTGGCCCGGAAGTCGAGACCGACCTTCTCCCGCAGATTGGCCACGAACCACTGGACGGTGCGGGCGGTGAGACGCAGGTGGCGCCGGGTCTGGAAGAGCGGGGCGTCTGGCGACACGGAGAGGCCTCGCTTGCGGTTGAACGCCAACATCAG
Organism: Candidatus Xenobia bacterium; assembly: GCA_036501005.1. Taxonomy (GTDB): domain Bacteria; phylum Vulcanimicrobiota; class Xenobia; order RGZZ01; family DASYBA01; genus DASYBA01. The sequence goes on from DASYBA010000607.1 coordinate 1,957, forward strand.
GGCCACGGCCTTCTGCGCAATGGCATTCAAAGGCACTAGCCGACTCACATGCCCTTTGGTTGTGTTGGCCCTCAAATGCAGCTCTTGGCGGGGCACGCCGTTCTCGGACACGTCGGAGACGTTCAGGGCAACCAGTTCACCGATTCTCAGGCCCGTGTGCCAGTCGAAGACCATCAGGAAGTAGTCGCGGGGACCAAAGGGATGGCGGACATCAATGGCGGCCAGCATGGCCCGCATTTCACCCAGCGTCAAATTGAGCATATCGATTCCCTCACTGTGCGCGGTTTGGAGCATAGGACACCCAGGGCTTGGCGGCCCGTGGGTTGCCCGTGAAGGCTACCGCGCTGTACCGAGGCTGAGGGGCCTCCAAAATCGATAGGCTTCTCACGGGTATTTCGACACAGAGCCATCGGACTCCTCGCGTCTTTGTAGGAATTTCGTAGATTTTCTGCGGGTTTTGGCTTTGCCCGGCGGCGGCCTGGTCACGCAAAACCGCAAGGGCGAGCTGGGTGTGCTGCGTCTTGCTCTGTCGGATGCACAACGGCGTCGGCGCGTCCCGGCCCCGGCTTGGTGGTGCCCCCTTCGCAGCACGTGGCCCCCTCCCGCCGAGTGGTGCGTTGCCCACGCAGCACCCAGCCTCCCTTTCTCTTAGTCGTCGAGAAAGCCCACCCTAGCCGTGCCTCGGCCACGCAGCCGCCAGGCCCACCGCTGCACGCCGAGACCCCCTTCCGGTTGGTGGTGCCCCGTTCGCAGCCCCCAGCCCTCGCCTACACCCCTAATTGCTCCCGGCGGCGGTGGGGGGGGAGTCTCGTCTTGGCCCGGGCCCGCTGGGCCCGCCGCACTACCGTTGCCCCAGCCCCTGCCCTTTCCCCCCGTCAATGGCCCAGCCGCTGGGCCCCAGGCTGCCAGCTCCGGAGCTGGTTGCCAGCCCCGCCCAGCACAGCTTGCCCAGCGCTGGGGCGAAACGGACCATTGACGGGGGGCTGGGCAGGGGCTACTCCTAGCCGTGCGGCGGGCCCTGCGGGTGGGGCAAGACGAGACGGCCGAAAAGACTTCGAAAGGCGGCAGCGGATGACGGTCATGCGCCTTCCGGGAAGCCGGTCTCTGGACCCAGGAGCCGGGTATCGCATGTGCGTTAAGCGCCCGCCCGCACTATCGCAAGCGCGTTCAGGGCGGGCGCCAGGCGACAGAGGAGCCGTTGGAGCAGAGCGACGCCGTCGGTGACACCCAGCGGATGCCATTCGCAGGCGGACATGCGGGCCGCGTGGCAGACGTCTTGCCGAAGCAGCATGTTCCCATGCCGCCGCACGGGGCGGCGGAACGACGCCCCGTGCGGCGGCCATCATCGAACGTGCAACGGATGGATGGGACGCGCTCTCTCTTGCAGAGCGGCAATGGCGCTTGTGGGTGGGCCACATCGGGGACCGAACCGGCCCGCGGTGATTGGCGCTTGGAGACCGTGGCCATAAACTTCGGCCGATCAGTCAGCCCCCCGCGCCAGCTCGCCGTGGTCAGACGTCGCCGGTGCGTGCGCTGTCTGGCTCACGCTCACCCGTTGCCTATCCATTTCTGGCTCGTGGATGGGCCACATCAGGGACCGATCTGCCCGCGGTGACTGGCGCTGGAGATCGTGGCCATAAACTTCAGCCATCAGTGAGAACTTGCGCCAGATCGTCGCGGGTCGACGTCGCCGGTCCGCGGCTGCTCTCGCTCTCTCTCACCCGTTGCCAATCGGTTTCTGGCACGTGGATGGGCCACATCTGAGTCCGATCGGATCTGCGCCTTCACGGTGGGACCGTCTCGCCGGTTCAGGGCCGTCTCTGGCTTGTGGATGGGCCACATCTGAGCCCGATCGGATCTGCGCCTTCGCGGTGGGACCGTATTCGCTGGTTCAGCGCCGTCTCTGGCCCGTGGATGGGCCACGTCTGGATCCACGCGTTCTCGCATGTCTCTTGCCGCTTGTACCGTGTCGTATTCGAACGTTCATACATCTCCCGGCCCGGCCCGACGCAAGCGTAGCTTGCGGGGCCGCTCCAGCCCCAGCCCCCATTCCTGGTTGCCAGCCCGCCAGCACGGGGCTTTCCCACGCAGCCGCCCCCCGCCTGGCGGTGCTTCCCCAGCCGCCGCTACGGGCACGGGGTCTGTCGACTGTAGCGACCAGGCTATGCTGGTCACCAAGGAAGTGAGGTGTTGAGACCTTCACAGAAATGGAGAATCGTGGTCCCGTGGGTGCGAAACCCACCCTGGCAGGAGGAGCCCACTCGCCAGGTAGTCAGCCTTGCAGTTGTCCTGGAGACAGGGCGGTTGAAGCGTAGGTAGACGAGGTCTGGGCCGTGGAGTAGCCCCGTAATTGACGCATTCTGGTCGCCGAGGGTGTTGTCGTAACCCGAAGGCCACGTCCCAACTGTCCGTCATGGGCGAGGGGGTTGGGAGATCAGCGGGGTCCTGGACCACGGCACGGACAAAGAGGATCACCCAGTAACCTGGGAGACCCTCGTCTCTCCCGGCAACGGGTAGGCCGAAGCAAGGGGAACCGGAGCGACGGCTGATGGAGACAGGGAGTCGGAGTCCCTCATACGAGCGATGATGTCGGCGAACAAATGGGTCGAGCGGAGCCGGCGGAGCGAAGGAGGGGCGGTAGTGACCCGAACTCAAGGAGGGCAACGTGTCGGCTGCTTTGACAACGGAAAACACGTCAACTAAACTTCGTGAGGTAGCGGCAAGAGCGAGGAATCCCCAAGCTCAGTTTCATGCCCTGGCCTATCTTATCGATGTGGCCACCCTGCGAAGGGCTTTCGTCCGCCTGCGGACCGATGCTGCGGTGGGAGTGGATGGCGTCACCAAAGAGCAGTACGGGCAGAATCTGGAGGACAACCTCCAAGACCTGCACCGGCGGCTCAAGGAAGGGCGCTATCGACATCAACCCATCCGGCGGGTGAACATCCCGAAGGATGACGGCAAGCTCCGCCCCCTGGGCATCTCCACGACCGAGGACAAAATCGTACAGGGCGCCCTCACGGAGGTCCTGCAGACCGTCTTCGAGCCACTCTTCTTGGATGGCTCCTACGGCTGTCGGCCCAAACGGCGGGCGCACGATGCGATGCGGGCCTTGGACCGTGCGGCGACCAGGGGCGAGGTCAACTGGGTATACGAAGCTGACATACGGGCGTACTTCGACCATCTCAACCGACAGACAGTCCTGGATATCATCCGGGGCCGGGTGCCGGACGGGTCGTTGTTGAGGCTCGTGGGGAAGTGTCTGCATGTGGGCGTCCTGGACGGCGAGGAGTTCTCCACGCCGGAAGTCGGGACACCCCAAGGGTCGATACTCTCACCCCTGCTCGGCAACATCTATCTCCACGTCGTCCTGGATGCCTGGTTCGCACAGGAAGTGCAGCCTCGACTGAAAGGGAAGGCCCTGCTGGTGCGATATTGCGATGACTTTGTCATCGGGTTCGAGTACCAGGAGGACGCCGAACGGGTGGCGGCTGTGATGCCGAAACGGATGGAGCGATTTGGACTGACCCTGCACCCTGAGAAGACCCGATTGATTCGGTTTGAACGGCCCCCTCGGACGCAAACGTCTGGGAAGGGTCCCGGAACCTTCGACTTCCTGGGGTTCACTTGCTACTGGAAGCGGACCCGCAACGGCCGCTGGCAGATGGCGCTGAAGACACGGCAAGGGCGGCTTCGTAAGGCGCTCAAAGCGATTTACGAATACTGTCGAGACCACCGACACAGTCCCGTGCATGATCAACATGCCTCGCTGGTCAGTCGGATGCAAGGACACTTCAACTACTACGGCGTCAACGGCAATCTGCGATGCCTGATGCGGGTGAAGTTCTTCGCCGAGCGTGCCTGGTTCAGATGGCTACGGCGGCGGGGCCAGAAGCATCCCCTGACCTGGGAGCGGTTCAACGACCTGATGAAGACGTTACCGCTTCCTATGCCCCGAATCAAAGTCCAGATTTGGAGCGGATTAAGGCCGTGAGTCGGGTCACCAGAGGAGCCGGATAGGTGGAAATCTCCAAGTCCGGATCTGGCGAGGGCTCGGGGTGGGCAACTGCCCCGAGCTACTCTACGACCCCGGCGGCGGCCGCACGAAGGTAACTGCAGGAGGGGGGTTCGGGTGCGCAGCCCAGGGCGCAGCCCCCGCCTAATGCTCATGCGGCTCCGGGCGCATCACCTCGAGGCTGGTGCGACGTATCGGAACTGCACATCACGGAGCAGGAAGTCCACCTTTCATACTGCCCGAGGCGGAGGGGGGCTCGTCTGGTCGGGGCTCGGGGGACTGGTGGCCCCGCCCCGCTACGCATTTGGTGCGAGGCCGCCAGGCCTTCGGGTCACCAGGAAGAGCCGTCTGGGGCTCCGGATCAGCATATCAGGCTCCGAATCTCTTTGATATTCGGGGGCGAACCCCACATCTGATGCTAACACTGGGCTGGGCGGGACTGCCTGAGTTCGAATGAAATGACTCTGGCTGGCAGTCAGTGCATGAGACATATCGAATATACTGAACCGTTTTGCAACTCCACCCAGAAATCGGCGTACCAGAGGCAGAGTCCATCGGAATCTTGAGACCTGGACCTCGGCTGACCCAGTGAGG
>DASYBA010000608.1:0-2856 GCA_036501005.1 Candidatus Xenobia bacterium
TCACCCGGCGGTTGCTTCATCAGCTTGGCGACTCGGGCATGCTGGTCGGCCAGCTCGAGCACCAGAGAAGCCACGGTGTAACGCCCCTGCTTGAGCAGTGCGTGCGGTTTGAACCGTTCGCTGAGGGGCGTTAACAGCGGCATGGCCTAAGTGTTCCAGACCGAGAGGATCATGCCTGCTGCAGAGCCATGGCGGGGTGCGGCTGCCCCAGCCAGCCCGCGTACAGACCGGCGGCCGCACTGTTGGATTCCGTATCGGCTTCGAACCGCTGGTCTCGCCAGGGAGGTTCGGATAGTTCTATCGAAAATCGCTTCAGGAGATCGTCTCGGAAGACGATTAGTTCGATACGGTCTGACTGCCGCTTGTCGGCCAGTCGGCTCTTGAGGTTCGAATCGGTCAACCGATGGCCATCGAAAGCCACCAGTTCATCGCCCGCGTTGATGCCGGCCCGCCAGGCGGGGCCCTCCCACAGGACTTCGGTGACCACGGTGCGCCCCCCCTCGTGGCGGGTGTGCAGCCCGATCCAGGGGGCGACGGGTTCAGCCGGATGGTCGACCACCGTCTTGATGCCAAAGCGGGCCAGGCTGTCCGCCATGGGCAGTTCGGCCGTTCCTTCAACATAGTCGCGGAAGAAGGGGCGCATGTCGTCGCCCGCCATCTCTTCGGCCAGGGCCTCGACGGCGCCCTCCGGCCAGGCGGTCTCGGTGCGGCCGTACTCCCGCCACAAAGCCCGCAGCACATCGTCGAGGGAGCGCTGGCCCTGCGTTCGCCAGCGGATCTCGAGATCGAGGAGCAGGGCGACCAGGGCTCCCTTCTCGTAATAACTGACGGTCGAGTTCACCGAGTGGGCAGTGCGTTGGTAGTATTTGATCCACGTATCGAAGCTGGCTTCGGTCAGCGACTGGCAGCTCCGGCCGGGCGTGGCGCGCAGTCCGTTCCAGGTTTTCGCCACCAGTTTCAAGAAGCCGTTGCCATCGAGACGACCGGCCCGCAGGAGGAGGAGATCGTTGTAGTACGACGTCCAGCCTTCGACGACCCACAGGGAGTGGGTGTGGACTTCCTTCTCGTAGTCGAAGGGGCCCAGTCCGGGCGGGTGCAGGCGCTTGCCGTTCCACAGGTGGAAATATTCGTGGGCGCACAAAGCGAGGAAGCTTTCATATCGATCGCTGGGGCGGAAGTCGAAACGCCCAAACATGACCACGGTCGAATTCTTGTGTTCCAGACCGCCCCGGCCGACGGCCGGAAGTTCGCAAATGAAGATGTACCGATCGCACGGGAGCTCGCGAAACACGTCCACGGCGGCCGAGCAGATCGCCTGTAGATCTTCGGTCAGGCGGGCGGGGTCGTAGTTACCATCGCCGACCAGTGCGACCTGATGGGGGCGGCCGGCGACCTCGAAGGTGAGTAGCTTCTGGGTACCGCACTCGACCGGCGAATCCGCCAGCGTATCGTAGTCAGGGGCCATGAAAACGCCGTCCCGCAGCGGCAGGGCCGTGGTCACCTGCCAGCCGGGGGGCGCCTCCACCCGTAGCTCGATGGGCCGGTCGAGCTGGCCCTTGACGTAGAAGAACAGGTTCGTGCCGTTGAACAGGGCGTGGTCTTCCGTCAGATGGCTGGTGCGGACGGTGAGCTCGTTGGCGTACACCCGATAGCTCACGGTGACTTCGGCCCGGCCCCCGTGGTCGATCCGCCAGGTGTTCTTGTCGGTTTTGCGCCACTGGCCGGGCGCCTTGAAATCCTGCACGTGGCGGGCATAGTCGCGAATCTTGTAGCTGCCCGGGGTCCACGCCGGGAGGACCAGCTCGAGGGGGTCTGGGGGGCTTTCCACCGTCATGTCGACGTGGAAGACGTGGGTGGCGGGCCGAGGCATCGAGACCTCGTATCGAATGCGGGCGTTCATGGTCTTGGTGCGTTCGCAACCCCGCAGGCAAGGTCCTCCGCACGTCGAAACAAGACACCCCTTGCTTTCACCGGGCCAGATATTGCAGCAGCGCTATGCCATCGAGAAGGTGCTGGGAGAAGGCGGCATGGGGGCCGTCTACCTGGCCCGCCAGACCCGCATTGGCGGCAAGCGGGTGGCCATCAAGGAAGTCCGCCTCGATCTGCATGACGAGAAGGCCCGCACTCGGGCCATCGCGCAGTTCCACGCGGAAGCCGAGATTCTGTCCAGCCTGGACCACCTGGGGCTGGTCAAGGTGCTGGGTTCTTTTGTCGAGGAGACGGCCGAGTACCTGGTCATGGAGTACATCGACGGCCAGACGCTCGACGGCCTCCTGCACCGGCAGCGGCAGTTCCTCCCGGTGGCCCAGGTGGTGTCGTGGATGGACCAGTTGTGCGCCGTCCTTCTCTACCTGCACACCCACGAGCCGCAGGTCATCTTCCGGGACCTCAAGCCGTCCAACATCATGCTGGACTCGGCCGGGCGTATCCGGCTCATCGACTTCGGTATCGCCAAGACCGCCGACCAGGACTTATCCAAGACCAGCACCTTGATCAAGGGGGCCGGTACGCACGGCTTTGCTCCCCCCGAACAATATGGCAGCGGCACCACCGACCCTCGCAGCGACATCTACTCGCTGGGGGCCACCATGTTCGTGCTCCTGACTCGGATCTTGCCCCCCCCTTCCATCGCCATCGCCAGCGGTGAGAAGAGCGTGCCGCCGCCCAGCCAGATGAACCCGAGCGTGCCCCCAGGCCTCGATCAGGTCGTGCTCAAGTGCATGGCCAGCCGCAAGGCGGATCGCTTCCAGAGCATCGAAGAAGTGCGACGAGCCTTGGAGGTCGCCTGGGCCATGTCGTCGGTCGCGTTCATGACGTCCCGTTTCTGTCCTCATTGCGGGGTCGCGATGCAACCCC
>DASYBA010000609.1:0-9270 GCA_036501005.1 Candidatus Xenobia bacterium
GCCGCTTGCACCAGATGGTTGAATACGTCGGCGTCGGTAAAGTACGGGTCGGCGATGTCGATGCTCTTGCTCGAAGTATCGATAGCCCGCATGTAGGCCAGTTTCATGTTGATGTCGTGGCCGCCCTGGTGCCCGACCACCCGCACCGGCGATCCGCCCGGAAAGGTCGGCTGGGGCGCCTCCGCCGCTGGGGGGGCCTGCCCGGCCTGCTGCCACTGCGCGAGGAACAGTTGATCCAGGTCGGTCGCGCCCGGGCCCTGCAAGCGACAGAACACGTCGTGCCAGGAGTCAGCGTGCCAATCCGCAATGTTCATGCCCCCGGTGAACCCCACGATGCCGCTGCCCGGCTGGCCATCGTCGGTCACCAGGATCTTGCGGTGCGATAGGTTGAGGAACATGGGCCCGTCCTGGATTTTGACCAGCTTCACGCCGTGGCTCTGCATGAACTTGTACAGGTTGGGATCGACCGGGTTGCCGGCCCCGAAGCGGCTGCCATAGTCGTCGACCATGACCCGTACCTGGACGCCGCGCGCGGCGGCGTCGGCCAGGTGCTGCGCATAGTCCCAGCCGGTTTTGTCGGAGTTGAAGATGTAGATGGAGAGGTTGACGAAGCGGCGGGCATGGTCGATGGCGTCGTACTCGGCCTGGAAGGCAGCGGGGCCGTCAATGTACGTCTCGACCCGGGTGCCGTCGGCGACGCGGGTATCGGTGGCTCGGTCCATGTAGCCATCCCAGGACGACCAGTCGCCCCGCTTGGGCTGGGTGGCCGACAGCAACGCCACATACTGCTTGCGGTCTTGCCGTTGCAGGGCCTTGACCAGCAGATTGCCATCTCCGGTGCGGGATACGATGCCGTCGATGGCGCCCGCTTCCGTCCCATGCGCGGTGGCGATCTGCAACAGGGCATGGCTCTTGACGGGCGCAGGAATGGCCGGATCATGCAGGATGCGGTGGGCCATGCCGGCCAGGTCGGCCGACGACATCTGCGACACCGACTGGGGGTTCTTCAGCATTTCCAGGGCGGGCCATCCCGCCGTGATGTCGTGATGCAACTGGGCCCGGACCCATGAGCCGAGTCCCGCAGCCGCGGCGGTGACCAGGCGGGCGTCTCGGGCCAGGGCCTGGGGGTTGGCGACTTGCTGGATCGGTGCCCGGACGGGCGGCAGGGTCGGCACCACGAGGCCAGCGCCGGCCAACACGAGGCAGCCCGCGGCGGTGAACCGGGTTCGCGTGGGTTTTAACGACCGCGGCCGTAACGCGGGCGGTAGACGCCGAATCTCCACAAGCACTCCAATCTCTCTGTTTACCATTGTAGCAGGGACATGGGGCGATCGGGTTTAACGGTTTATTGACGGATCAACAACATGGGCGACTACGACTTCTTCGCAAAATTTGCCGCCGACCCGACCGATCAGAACTATCGGGCGATTTTTGCCGTCGTCATCGCGCAACCAAGCTGGGACCCTTATGCCACCGACCTGGCCGAGGTGATGCAGTTGCTCAAGGACGGCCAGTTTGAAGCGGCCCGCACCAGGTGTCTGGAGATGATGCCGAACCGGGTGCTGAATCCCCGCGCGCACTGGCTCCTCTCCAAAGCCGCCGAGGGCATGCACGACGCCGATGCCGCCCAGTTCGAGATGATGCTCGCCTCTCGGTGCGTGCAGGGCATCCTGGCCACCGGAGATGGCAGCATGGAGCGGCCTTGGCTGGTGACCGCGGTCGAGGACGAGTACGACCTGCTGGGCCTGATCGGACGGAGACCACACAGCCAGGCGAGCATGACCACTTCAGATGGTCGGGAGCTGGACGTCATGCATTGCCCGGAGGGCGATGCCCATTTCGATATCACCGCCATTCGAAGGGCTCTGGATCGCCAGTTCAGCAGTTGACCTTTCCTCCATCCGTCCTGCCGGTGCAGGTTCCCCTCCTGGCTTCCCCCCGAGTCATCCAGGTGCCAACGGCGGGCGCCGCGCTGGGGGTGGGCGATGCCATGCGGCTGGCCTTGGCCCACAATCCCGACATTCAAAGTACGGCCACCCTCATCGCCCAGGAGGACGCGGCGGTACGAGTGGCCCGGGAGACATGGTTTCCGACCGCCGGCCTCTCCCTGGGAACAAACTACGCCTCCGTCGGCGGCGTCGGCGGGAGCGGCTTCGGATCGCTGCAGTTGAGCAACCAGGGGAGCCTGAACGTCAACAAGACCGTCGCCGACTTCGGCCAGACCCGCACTCGGGTGGCGGCTGCCGAGGCGGCCGTGGCCGGTGCCCGGGCGACGCTGCTGGAAAAGCAGGAAGACGTCGTCCTGGCGGTCCGCCAGCAGTACTTCACCGCCCTGGCCGACACGGAGATCGTCACCATCGACGAGGCGTCGGTGGGCGACCAGGAAAAGCACCTGCAGCAGGCCCAGGCGTTCTATCGAGTGGGCGCCAAGTCGCGACTGGACGTCGCCCAGGCCGAGACCAGCCTGGCCCAGTCCCGTCTCACGCTGGTGCAGGCGGTCACCACCCGCAATCGCGACTACGTGAACCTCAACGTGACCATGGGCCTGCCCTCCAACGCGCCGTATCAACTCTCCGATGCCTCGCCGGTCCTGGCCACTTCCGATACGGGTTGGCACGACCTGGCCTGGACGCAGCGGCCCGACATGCTGTCGCTGGAGACTCAGATCGTCGGGGCGCGGGCCAATCTGTCGTTGGCCCACATGGGGTTCAATCCGATCGTGACCTCGACGGGCTATCTGAGCATGTTCAGTGCGCAGGGCACGACCACCCCAGGCTTTGGATTGGGCTTCGGGGTGTCGCTGCCGATCCTCGACGCGGGGGCGGCCAGGGCCGCCGTAGAGTCGTCCCAGGCGGTGTTGGAGGGCCTGCTGGCACAGCAGGTTTCCCTCCACAACACCATCTACCAGGCCGTCGAAAACGATCTGCAGGCCGTGCAGCAGGCGCGGGTCAGCGTATCGGTCGCCGAGACTGGGGTGAGATCCGCGCAGGAGTCCTACCACCTGGCCAACCGCCGCTACCAGGAGGGGCTGGGCAGCTCGCTGGACTTTCTCGACGCCCAGGTGGCCAACAGCCAGGCCCAGTCGGCCCTGGTCTCCGCCCGCACCCAGGTGCGCCTGGCCGAGGCCCAGCTCGACCACGACAGCGGCCGTATCGACTTCATCCAGGCCTTGACCCACTGAGCCTCTTCAAATGCGCGCCCAGTCTGGAAGCAGGCGCCAGCTAGTAGCGCGAAGCAGATGCCGCACAGCTCCCCCGACTTGCCCGCCGGGGTCGCTTCGCTCCTCGAGCTACGCTCGCCCAGCGCAGCGGCTGGGGGGCGGCAGCCCTATAAGTCAGGGCAGCAGCAACTGCATGTCGCCGAATTCGTGCCACAGGAAGCCTTCTGCGATGGCCCTCTGATAGGAACGCTGCAAGACGGGGGCGGCCATGAACGCCTCCAGCATGGCCAGGTGAGTCGCTTTCGGCTCGTGCAAGCCCGTCAGCAGACCATCGACCACGCGTCGTTCGGTGTCGGGGCCCACCACCAGGGGGGTCCAGCCCCTCAAGGGGCCGCGGGCGGCCGACTCGAGGGCCCGTACCACCGTCGTGCCCACCGCGATCACTCGGCGGGCGGCCTGGGCCCGTCGCAGCGTCTCTGCGGGCACGTCGTACCACTCAAGTTGCGGTGGCTCGTGCAGTTCCGGACTCGACAGACCGGCGTGCAACGTCAAGCTGGCGACTTGCAGTCGGGCAACCAGTTCCGGTGTGAACGGGCGCCCGGCCGACGGCATCTCCGAAGACCCGGGTCGCCGGGCGAACATGGTCTGGTAGGCCGACAGGGGCCAGGTCTGGGGCACGTAATCGTAGCGAACCGGTCGCCCCACCCGATACAGCCAGTCGAGCACGGGACCATCCACGTCGAACTCCGCCTCGAAGAGACGGGCCGTGACGGGACGTCCCAGGCTGACGGTACCCCCGACCACGGAGAACCGCGTGCCCGTCCCCTGACGTCGTTCGACCAGCCACCCCCCCGGCCGCGATGCGAAGTGCAGCAGGGCGCCGTCCAGCGTCTCGACGGCGGCGGGCAGCGTGGCGGAGTCGTTGACGACGAGGAGGTCTCCAGGCCCCAGGGGCAGGGCCTCAAAGGGCATGGTGAGGTCACCATGCAGATCGGTGACCATCAGCCGCACCCGCGACCGGGGCGCGACCGCTTCCAGTTCTGTCGGCAAGGCAAAAGTCATCATGACAGCACCTCGACCTGATCGGCGATATCCTCGACCTTCTGCGCCTCGATCCGCTGAAAGCCACGGCCAGCCCGTCGAATGGCCTCGAACACCCGGGGCGCCACGGCGTCTGCTTTCGGCAGATGCGATAGATCGACACCGGGTTCTGCCTGTCGATGCATGGCGGTGTCCATGTCGCCCGGGTCGACCAGCAAGACGTTGGCCCCCTCGGCCGCTACCGTGCGGGACTGGTGCTCCAAGGCGGCTTTGCTCATGGCATAGCCGCCCCAGCCGGGATAGGCCTGCACGGCGGCATCGGACGTGATATTGACGATCAGGCGCGCCCCAGCCGCCAAGGCCAGTTGCGATAGGTGCAAGGGGGCCAGCACGTTGACTCGCAGCACCCGCTCGAGCGCTTGCCACGGATAGGCCGCCAGCGGGTCCATGGGCCCCAGTTCGCTGGCATTGTTCACCAGCACGTCGATGCGGCCGAAGCGCTGGACGACCTCCCCGACGATGCGCTCGGCATCCTCCCCGACGTCGCCTACGATGTCGCTCCCGTGCCGTGCGACGGTGGCCACCTGGCCTCCCGCTTGCCGCACACACTCGGCCAGGGCCTGGCCCAGCCCCTGCGATCCCCCGGTAATCAAGAAAACTTGGTTCATGTCGAACACCTCCACCAGGAGTGTGATCGATCCTCAGCCTGAAAACCTCGCTCTAGGGTTCAGGGGCCCCCCCTGTCCGAAAGGACAGGAGCCCCCGCTCCATGGCCGCCACCACCGCCCCCGTGCGGTTGTCGACGCTGAGCTTGTTGAAGATGCCGTTGACGTGGAACTTGACGGTCCTCTCGGTGACGCCCAGCCGGGCGGCGATGGCTTTGTTCGATAGACCGTCGGCCAGGCCCGCCAGGACATCCCGTTCCCGTTCGCTCAGCCGCGCGGGGGGTCCAGTCGACATGGCTTGCAGGTAGGTGCCCCCGTGTTGGACCGTTCGCACCGCCTGTCGAATCACCTCGGCCGGCGCCCCTTTCAAGAGGTAGCCGCGGGCTCCAGCCTGCAGGGCCGGGCCGACCCGATCGCCGTACGCAGTGAAGATGACCACCTTGACGCCGGTCAGGCCCTCCAGCGCGGCCAATCCGTCGACCCCCGGCATCTCGAGGTCCAATAGCACCACGTCGGGCGATAGACGCGCGATCTCTGCTCCCAGGCCCACCGCGGTTGAGAGCACGCCGACGGTGCGAAATTCCGGGTCCCCATCGAGGATGGCCTGCAACCCCTGCGCTACCACCGGGTGATCGTCCACGACGAGGACTCGAATCACCGCGAGACCACGACGGAGGTCCCCTGCCCGGGCCGTCCCCGCACCGTCAGCCGGGCTCCGATGAGGCGAGCCCGCTCTCGCATGCCCACCCAGCCGTGGCCGGCCTTCACCCGACGACGTTCGAAGCCTGTGCCGTCATCCTCTACGATGACCTTTCCAGGTTCCATCCTGACGCTTACGTGGTGGGCAGCGGCGTGCTTTTCGATATTGTTCAGGGCCTCCTGGACGATGGCATACAGCTCCGTCTCGATCTCCACGGTCCAATGGGCGCTTCCCATCACCCGCACGGGAACGCCCGTCCGACTGGTGAAGGCCCGAGCCAGGCGGGCGAGAGCCTCTGCCAGCGGCTGACCGCGCAGCGCACCCGCCCGCAACGACACGACCGATGCTCGGGCCTCCTCCAAGTTCTGCCGGGCGGTCTCCAGGATCACCCGCAACCGTTGGTCTGCGACCGCGCGATCCGCGGCCTCCAGGGCGCTCTCGGCGTGCAAGACGATGCCGGTCAGCCCCTGGGCCAGCGTGTCGTGGATGGTGCGGGCGGCCGCCGTGCGTTCCTCGACCCGGGCCAGACGGGCGGCTTCCTCGGCTAGACGAAACCGTGCCAGCGCCAGCCCCACCTGGTATCCGACAATCGATAGAAACTGCAGCTCCTCGTCCGATAGACGGCGCCCGGCTGGCGCCGTCACGTTCATGACCCCCAGGGGCTCCGCACCGATATAGAGGGGGATGCTGGCGTGCCATGCCAGCTTCGACTGGTGTTTGCGGACGGCCGGCAGGAGACGGCTGCAGTGCATCATGCCGACGTTGCTGGGGGTGAGCTGCCCGTCTCGGAACGCCTCCAGGCACCAGCACGGCGTGCCGGTCATGCGCACCGGAGCCTGCAAGTACTCGGGCAAGTTCTGGGTGGCGGCTCGATAGAAGCGCCCGGTTTCGGCATCGAGCAGCCACACCCACCCAGTCTGCAGATCGACCTGCTCGGTCACGAGACGGAGGGTCTCTTGCAGCGCGCTTTCTACCGTGACGGCCCGGTTGAGGGCTTCGGCGATGGCCTGCAGGGTGGCGAGGCGGTTCAGCGCGCGACCGCCACGGGGCGCAGGGCGGGCATGACCTCGGCGGCGAAGCGTTCTAGCGAATCGCCGAAGGCGGCGTCGGGAAAGTAGGCGATGAAGTAGTCGATACGGGGGTCTCCATACATGACCTCGAGGCTCAAGGACCGGCGCACCCAGCCAGGGTCCTGGCCCAGGTCTTCACAATGTCGATCCAGCACCTCGTTTTTGTGTACGACGCCGTCCAGCGTCACGGGACGGCCGCGGAAGTCCTTGGCCTCGCCCGGCGACGCCGACGTCAGGTCCAGGCGCCAGCCCTGGGGTACAAAGGCTCCAAACTGCATGGGCAGGGCTTTCGAGCCGGATACGGCCCCTCCCTTCGGGGTGGGGAATCCTGCCTCCGCTGGCGAACCCCCGTTCTTCCAGCATGACCGAAATGACTGAGACGCTGCCCGACGAGGATGAACTGAATCGCCAGATTGTGGCGAACCTTCAGGACGGTCTTATCGTGCTGGATAGCGAGCGGCGTTACCGGGCGTGGAACAAGGGCATGGAGGCCATGAGCGGGCTGCCGGCCAGCCAGGTGCTGGGGCGCCGACCGGAGGAGCTGTTTCCCTTCCTGAAAGCCGCCGGGGCTTTCGATCTGTTCGATCGTGCGCTCGCCGGTGAGACGGTCTCCAGCGATGATTTTCCCTACGAGGTGCCCGGCACAGGCCGCAAGGGGTGGAGCTGGCAGACCATGGCCCCCCTGCGTAACCATCAAGGCGATATCGTGGGCATCATCATCACCGTCAGGGAAGTCACCCAAAGGCGTCGCACCGAAGAACAGCTCCAGCAGGCGCAGAAGCTGGACCTGATGGGGCGCGTCGCCAGCGGCCTGGCGCACGACTTCAACAATCTCCTGACGGTCGTGCAGGGCAACCTGGAGCTGGCCCAGCTCCATCTCGACGACGCCCCGGTGACGCGCAAATGCCTGCAGGAGGCGACGGCTGCCGCCGAGCGAGCGACAGGTCTGGCCCGCCGGCTGCTGGCCTTCAGCCGGCCGGCCAAGGTGGATTACGCCCTGGTGGATCTCAACGTGGTGGTCAGCGATGCCTTGCCCATGTTTGCCACGCTGGCCGGCGCCAGGACCCACGTCCAGACGCATTTGACGCCCTTGCCGGCCTGGGTACGCGCCGCCACCGGGCAGATTGGGCAGGTGCTGATGAACCTGGTGGTCAATGCTCGGGATGCCCTCCCTGCCGAGGGCGGATCCATCGTCCTGGAGACCAGCCGGGCCCTCATGTCTCCGCTCGAGCACCCGGCCGTCTGCCTGTCGGTGACCGACAACGGCCACGGCATGGACGCCGAGACGCAGGCCCGCATCTTCGAGCCGTTCTTCACCACCAAGGGGTCGGCTGGCACGGGCCTGGGCCTCTCGGTCATCGACACCATCGTTCGACATCACGGCGGGACCATCGAAGTGCAGAGTGAGCCAGGACACGGCTCCTGTTTTCGGGTCTGGCTGCCGCAACCCGACTGAAGGAGCATCATGCCTCGACTGTTGTTTGGCACCCACATCGTCAATACTGCGCCTTGGCCCGTGGCCCGCGCCATGGCGCGGGCCGCCGACGTCCAGCGATGGCATTCGGTGTGGACGTACGACCACATGTACTCCCCATTGGGCGCCTGGCTGCCGGTCTTGGCGCAGGCCCGAGGGGAGAGTGAGGAGACCCCGTGTCTAAACGGCTGGGCTCTCCTGTCCGCCCTCGCCCCCCTCACCCAGCGGGTCCGGATCGGCTGTCTGGTGAGCGCCATTACGTTCCACCAGCCGACCGTGCTGGCGAAGATGGCAGCGACCGTCGACGTCATCAGCGGAGGTCGCCTGACGCTGGGCCTGGGGGCGGCCAACTACGAGCCCGAGCACGAGGCCTACGGCTTGCCCTTTCCCTCACTCAAGGAGCGGCATGACCGCCTGGAGGAGGCTGCCCAGATCATTCGCAAGCTGTTCAAGAGCACCGGGCGGGTGAGCCATTCCGACGGCACGTTCTATCGACTGCACAACGCCCCGTTCGTGCCGGTCGGGGCGCGGCCGGGCGGCCCTCCCATCCTGATTGCGGGTAGTGGCGAGAAGCGCACGCTGCGAACCGCGGCTCGCTACGGTGATGCCATCAACGTGGGCGGCTCGCCGGCCGAGGTTCGACACAAGATCGAGGTGCTGGAGAAGCATTGCGAGGCAGCGCAGCGGAACCCCGCTGAAATCCACAAGACGGTCGGGATCATGGCGTACCTGACCCGGTCGGAGGAGGAACGACAGAAGATTCTCGGGGTGCTCCATTCGTATCTTCCGGCGGCTTTCGTGCAGACCATGCCGATCGGAAGTGCCCAGCAGATCGTCGACAACGTGTCTGGCTATGTAGGGCTGGTCGACGAGGTCATCTTCCTGGTCCAGCAGGCCGGCTTGGAAGTGATGGAGCAGTTCGACCAGGGCGTCCTCGCCGCGTTTGACTGATTTGTCGATCTGTTCATCCTCCGGCAACAATTGTCCATCTACTGGCAATGGATCTGAGGCTGTTCCGTGATTATGATCACATCGGCAGGGCAACTCTTGAGGTGGAATCGACATGAACGGCAAACTCCGCGACGTCCATGCCCAGCACATCAGCCGCCGCCCACCGGTCGGGTCGTCTCCGCCGCGAGACGCCGCCCACAAAGACCCGG
>DASYBA010000610.1:0-3798 GCA_036501005.1 Candidatus Xenobia bacterium
TGGCCTGGAGATCCGGGTGCATGCCGACCTGCGATTGGAGTTCTGGGACGACCACGGGCACTGCCTGGTGGCCGACCAGCGCCCCCCCTTGTTCGAACGCGACGGTCCGGCCGTGGCCGTGGCCCGTCGCCTGCGGGTGCAGGAGCACTTCTACGGTCTGGGCGAGAAGGCGGCCCGGCTGGACAAGCGGCGCCAGCGCTTCACCATGTGGAATTCCGATACGCCCGCCTATCCGGAAGGCTGCGATCCCATCTACCAGAGTGTCCCCTTCTATATCGGGCTGAACGACGGGCTGGCCTATGGAACCTTTTTCGACAACAGTTGTCGGACGTGGTTCGACTTCGGCCGCTTGTCGCAGGAATACGTCCATTTTGCCGCCGAGGATGGCCCGTTGGACTACTATTTCATGGCGGGCCCGAAAATCTCCCAGGTGGTGGAACGCTATAGCGAAGTGACCGGCTTGATGCCGCTCCCGCCTCGCTGGGCGTTGGGCCAT
The DNA here is from genome assembly GCA_036501005.1 of Candidatus Xenobia bacterium. Lineage (GTDB taxonomy): Bacteria > Vulcanimicrobiota > Xenobia > RGZZ01 > DASYBA01 > DASYBA01. The sequence continues at coordinate 497 of DASYBA010000610.1, forward strand.
CAGCAGAGTCGATACAGCTACTATCCCGATACGGTGGTCGAAGAGATCGTCGAGACCTTCCGCCGGCGAGATCTGCCGCTGGACGTCGTGCATCTCGACATCCACTACATGGACGGCTATCGATGCTTCACGTTCGACCCTCGCCGTTTTCCCGATCCGGCTGGACTGATGCGGCGCCTGCAGGCGCAGGGAGTTCGGGTGGTGACCATCGTCGACCCCGGCATTAAATACCAGCCGACAACCGCGAACGGGCAGCCGGCGCTGGACGACGTCCCGCTCTTCGAGCAAGGCTACCCGGCCTTCGACGAAGGGGTCAAAGAAGACTATTTCCAGCGGTTTCCCGACGGCCGGCTCTACCTCGGCGAGGTCTGGCCGGGCAAATGCGTCTTCGTCGACTATACCCAGGAGAAGGCCCGCCGCTGGTGGGGCGACCTGCACCGCGCCTATACCGACGTGGGCGTCGCCGGCATCTGGAACGACATGAACGAGCCGGCCGACTTCACCGATCAGACCGGCGAGACCCAACGCGACGTGGTGTGTTGGGACGAGGGCCGCAAGACAAACCACGGCCGCAATCGCAACGTCTTTGGCTTGCTCGAGGCTCGCGCCACTTACGAAGGGCTGGTGCGGCTCAAGCCCCACGAGCGTCCGTTTGTCCTGACCCGGGCGGGGTTTGCCGGCATCCAGCGTTACGCCAGCACGTGGACGGGCGACAACAACAGCACCTGGGAGCACCTGGCCCTCACCATTCCCATGTTCGCCAGCATGGGGCTCTCCGGCCAGGCCTTCGTGGGCGCCGACGTCGGCGGCTTCCTGGGCCGCTGCTCCGGCGAGCTCCTGACCCGCTGGTATCAGGCGGCGTTTCTTTCGCCCCTCTGTCGAAACCACAAGGCGGTCGACGCCTACGACCAGGAACCGTGGCGCTTCGGCCCCGCCTATGAGGCGATCATCCGACGCTATCTCAAGCTGCGCTATCGGTTGATGCCCTACCTGTACACGTGGATGGAAGAGGCCAGCCGCACGGGCACTCCGGTCTTCCGACCGTTGGTGTTCGACTGGCAGGAAGACGAGAACACCCACAACCTGGACGATCAATTCCTGGTCGGACCCGACCTGCTGCTGGCGCCGATCTTGCATGCGGGCCAGTCCGAGCGACTGGTCTATTTTCCGGCCGGTCGCTGGTACGACTTCTGGACGGGAATACCCCTGGAGGGTGGAGGCCTGCAACGCGTGGCCGCACCTATCGAAACGTGCCCGATGTTCGTACGAGGCGGGGCGGCCCTGCCGCTGGGGCCGGAAATGTCGCATACGGATGAACGACCGCTGGATCCGCTGACCTGGCAGGTGTACCCCGACGCCGAGGGTGCGGCGGCGGGCGTGCTGTATGAGGATGACGGCCTGTCGTTCGACTACCAGCGGGGGGCCTATCGGAAGAGCCGACTCTCCGTCGTGCGTCGGGGCGACGCCGTCACGGCCCACCTGGAGGTGCTGCACGACGGTTGGCAGCCCCCGGCCCGCCACACCGAGATCCTCTTGGAGGGGCGTGACGGCAGGACCCGCTTCCAAGACCCGCTGACCAGCTATCGAGTCTCGACCTAGAAACCCGGCGGACCTCCCGCGGTTGGGTTTTCTACATTTTTTTACCATCATTTAAGATCTGCATCACAAACCGTGATCTTTTGTAACGGATGACCCGTCGAGGGCCCGTCTCGCCGCGTGATATCATGCCTGTAGACAACAAGAGAGCGAGGAACGACAGAAATGGCGATTACTGCAGGCGGACAGACGATTTTCAACTTCGGAAACATCTTCATGGGCGGCGGATCGTCTTTTGGGGGCAACAGCCTGGTGCAGCCCGGTCAGAGCTCCGGCTCGTGCGGCAACGACGGCACGTGGTTCTCGCCGGAATGCCAGGAAGAGGGCGGGCCGGGGGCCTGTGGCCAGGGCTCGCCGTGGGGCGGCTTTGGCGGCGTGGGCGGTTATCCGGGCGGCTTTGGCGGCGGTTGGGGGCAGCAGGGGGCGGGGCACGGCTGCGGCCAGGGATACGCCGGAGGATTCCCCGGCGGTTGGGATCGGCGAAGTCCGTGGGGCGGGCAGCAGCCTCCCTGGGAACAGAACCAGTGGGGTCCGCAGGGGGCCAACGACCAGCACTGCGGCTGGGGCACGGGGCGGCCTGGCATGGATCCACGCAACCCCTTTGCCCGCCGCTACGAGCAGTGGGAGCAACGCCACGGCATGCAGAACGGCTGCCAGCCGCCGCAGCAGTCCGACCCGGGCGGCTGCGACCAGCCCAAGAACCCTCTGCAGGCACAGTCGCTGGCCGGCACCAGCGTGTGGGGCGACCCGCACATCACCAGCCCGAACGGGAAACAGCAGCAGTTCGCCACGCCCAACGCCCTGCTGGTGAATGGCAACGGCAGCGCCGTCCTGGTTCAGTCACCAGGCGACAACAAGGAAGCCACCTCGGCGAGCGCCTACAAGCCCGGCCAGTGGAGCAGCATCAGCTCCGACCCCAACAAGACCGACGTCTACGAGAATCTCAACGGCCTCCTGCGAGACCTGGGCACGGCCCAGTCGCTCGGCATCGGCGAGGACGACGACGCCACCGGCCAGTCCATCGGCACCGATCCGTTCCAGCTCGGCGACAACACTTCTGCCACCTTCAACAAGGGCACGCTCAACTTCGCCCAGGCCTGAGCGCTTCGCACCCCCACAGAAAAGACGAAGGCCCGCCCGGGCGGGCTTTCGTCTTTCTCTATTCGCAGGGACCGCGCAAGCGACGGAAGGTCAGGCTGATGCGGGGCTCGGCGTGGGCGCAACGGAGAATGCCGTGCACCCAGGCCTGGTGGACTTCTGGCGGCATGTAGAGGAGCGAGCCGGCCTCTAGTACGATCTCGTGGCGCCGGTTCGGGTCGCCCATGCCGCGGAACTTCATGGGCCGGGCGCCCCCTAGCGAAACGATGGCGACGCCCGTCCCCGGTACCAGTTCCGACACATCGTCGGCATGGTACCCCATCTTGCTGTGGCCGTCGGGGTAGAAGTTCAACAGGCAGTTGTCCGGCTGGAAGCCGACCTCGGGTTCCAGGCGCCGGCACACGTGGACGAGGGGCTCTGGCATGGCGGCCTCCGGGTAGTCGAGGCCGGCGTAGTTGTAGGGCCGGCCGAAGCTGGCGGTGAGGCGCGCCTTGATGCGGTGATCCCAGGGGGTCTGCTGGACGACCCAGTCGAACAGCGGGCCGGGGTCCGCGATGAACCCCGGCACCAGCCGGACGGGGGGCAGGACGTCAACGGTCACGCCTGGG
>DASYBA010000611.1:0-2045 GCA_036501005.1 Candidatus Xenobia bacterium
ACCGGCAGACCCCAATCGTACACTTTCACCACGGCAAGGTGCTGCAGGGCCCGGCAGACGTCCAATTCCCGTTTGAAGCGACGACGGGCGTCATCTCCCACTGCGGGCTGGGGCCGCATGATTTGACCGCGACGGGAGCGCCCTCCATGCGGCCGCGATACACGGTGGCCATGCCCCCTTGGCCGAGAAGCGACTCTACCTGCACCTGGCGCTGGCCATCCGTGGCCATGGACTGACCCAGGCGTCGATCGGCCGGCGGGGCGGCGGGCGCGGCCGTGGGAGCCCGAGGCGGGCGCCGCCGCGTCAGCATGAAGGCTCCGAGCGCCGCCACCGCTGCCGCGAGGAGAATCAGCCACCCCATGCCCTGGTGTTCTCTACGCCGCCGAGCGAGTCTTCCTAGACAGGAGGCGGGGGAGCAAAACAGTATTCGTATGGCCATTCATGAAAGTTGTCATCGCAGTGGTTCTCTGGTCGATGCTGGCTCTGCTGCCGGCCTGCGCCCAGGCGCCCGCCATCCGAGTGGAAGTGCGGGATGCGTTCGGGCGCCCCTGGCGAGCCATGGCAAACACCGCCTGGCTGGGCACCCGTTCGGCCATCGCGACGGCTCCCGACAAGGACGTACCGTGGGACTACACCCCCTTGCAGGACGGCGTCGCCACCCTGCAAGTGCCGGCCGGAGCGCCGGTACAACTGGCCCTTTTCGATCAGAATGCGAGCCTGACCAACTGGCAGGTGCTGTGGCGGCGCCAGGTCTGCATCTTTCCGGACACCTACGTGGGAGGCCAGCTCCCCTCCAGCCTGGTGCTGCAGGCCCCGGTGCGGCGTCCCATGCTACGCCGCGAGAAAGCCGCCCTGGCGGCCGTGATCGCCGTCAGCCTGTTGCTGGGCTGCGCCGCCCTGGGGCGACGCTCGGGGGCATGGGCGGTGTATGGTGCTTTCGTCGGGCTGGCCGCAGTGCTGGTATCGCTTTTCCCTTACCCCCTGGCCGGCAGCCCCTACGCCCTGGACCTGGTCATGCTGGGGGCGTCGGTGGCGATCCTGGGTCTCACGCGGAAGCTGATCCCGGGTTGAGCGACGCTTCCCGAGTGTGGCGCAGCACGGCCACCAGCGAGAGGACGTAGAGCCCCAGCGCCAGGAGCCAGACGACGCGGAACCCCGTGGCGATCGACAGGTATTCCAGACAGCCCCCGGAAATGGCGCCCAGCAGGTTCGAGCCAAAGGCCGACGGCGAGTCGGCCGCCACCCGGAACGAGCGGATGAAGATCAGGCCGGCGAAAAACAACGGACAGAACAACAGCAGCGTCGACGCCGTCAAGCGGGCCGCCAGCGGCAACGCCAGGAACGCGTCGGGGGGCACGATAAAGTTCACCACGATGGTGGTGAACAGGCCGGTGTACAAGGCACGCAGGGTGACGTTCGGCTTCCACGCGATGAAGTAGACCGCCACCAGGTTCATGAAGAGGACGCCCACAATGGCGATGGCGTTCACCACCCAAGTGCTGCCAAAGAGCAGCCCCAGTTGCGTCATGCTCTTGGTCTCGATGAGCAGAAAGCCGCCGCCCAGCCAGAAGAGCTGCCAGTCGATGCCGGCCGGCGAGGCCAGCACAAACGTGCGCGACACCAGCACGGCCGACATGAGCAGCAGCAGCACCAGGGCCACCGCGTAGTAGATGGAGAGCTGGCGATTCTGCAGCATGAGAAAGGGCCAGTCGTCGGTGGCGCTGGGATTGGTCGCCTCCGGCTCGGTCGGGGCAGCCAGCGTATGACCGCCCAGCATTTGCGTCATGTGCAGCCACGACGCCTGATCCTTGGCCGGGTCCCCGTCTTTGGGCACGACGAACGTCGCGGAGTAGAGGTAGCTGTCCTCCATGACCAGCGGCTTCTGCCCGGTCGCTTCCACCATCATCTCGTACAGCTTGTCGGTGATGAACTTACGCCGCACCACGAAGCTGACCGACAACAGCCCGCCGGGTTTGACGAGAGACCACGCCTGCCGGAGCGATTCGACCGTATAGACAAAGCTGTCCAGCCGGGCGGCCGAGAAA
>DASYBA010000612.1:0-2983 GCA_036501005.1 Candidatus Xenobia bacterium
ACAACATGTACCACCTGCCCATGGCCGGCAACCTCACCTCGACCGAGCAGGTGCAGGCCGACGCGCTGTACGAGGAAATGGTGGCATCCTGGCTGGGACATGAGGCCAGCCACGCTTTCCTCAACCATGCCCGCCAGCGCATGCTGGCGCTGCAGGCGGCGCCGATGGGCTACGGCATGGGCAACCCGCTGCAGAATTTCACCTGGATGAACAGCATGGGCCTGGATCGAGAGCGGGAGGCCGACGAGCATGGCGCCGTCTTGATCACCCACTCGGGATACAGCCTGCGCGGTTTCGTCATCAGCCTGGAGTTCGCCCAGCGCTTGGAGGAGCTGAGCGGGGGCGGCAACACCTGGCTCAGCAACCATCCTCCGGCCCGGGAGCGCATTGCCGACATCCAGCGGGCCGCCGGCCGGACGTACCATCCATGAGCAGCGGCGTCTATCCGGTCCGATGCCAGTGCGGACACGAGTTCAGCACCACGCTGGTCGATTCCATCAACGTGCGGCAGGAACCGGACGCCAGGGAGCGGCTCTTGCGAGGCCAGCTCAACGTGCTCGAGTGCCCCATGTGCCATAGCCGCTTTCACGTACCCCGTCCGATACTGTATCACGACGCCGACCGCCGTATCCTGGTATGGTGCTATCCGCCGACGGACCCGGAAGAACAGAAGCGCATCATGGAGGAGCATCGCAGTCTCATTTCCCGACAGTTCGCCATGCTGCCGCCGGACCTCAGACCGCGCAAGGTCCGCTACATCTTCGGCGGACTGGACGACCTGGTGGAGATCGTGAACGCCCTCGAGCAGGGGCTAGAGCCGGCCCCACCGACCTGATGGATCCCCACACGCTTCGAGTTCTCGAGTTCGACACAGCCCTGTCGCTGGTGGCGGGCCATGCCACCTGCGAACTGGGTCGGGCCCGTATCCAATCGCTGCGGCCTCACCCCGACCTCGATGCCGTGCGGGCGCACCACGGCGAAGTGCAGGAAGCCATCTCGGCCCTGGATGACGGCGTACCGCTGGTTTTTGGCGGCTTGACCGATATCGGACCGGCCGTCGATGCGGCGGCCCGCGCCGCCGTGCTGGACGCCCGCAGCCTGCTCGCCATCGGGGCGGTCCTGGGGGCGGGTCGACAAGCCCGCAAGCAGATCCAGACCCGGGCGGAGCGGGCGCCCAGACTGGCGGAGCGCTCGGCGCGCCTGGCCGACCTGGCCCCGCTGGAAAAGCGGCTGTCTCGGGCCATCGGGCCTGACGCCGAGATCCTGGACACCGCCAGCGCCGCGCTCGAACGCATTCGACACAGTATCCGGGCCCTGGCCAACCGGGTGCAACAGAAGCTGGGCAGCTTCTTGCGGGATCCGGGCTGGTCGAAGATGATGCAGGAGCCGCTGGTCACCACCCGCGAGGATCGATACGTTCTGCCCATCCGCCAGGAGTATCGCGGGCTGTTCCCCGGCATCGTGCTGGATGCATCGGCCAGCGGCGCCACCGTGTTCATGGAGCCTCTGGTGGTGGTGGACCTGGGCAATTCGCTCCGCCAGGCCCAACTGGAAGAGAAGCGGGAAATCGAGAGCATCCTGCGCGAGCTGTCGGGCATGGTCGGACAGCAAAGCGAGGCCATCCTCGACAGCGTGGAGGAAATCGCCTGGCTGGACGGCCTCTTCGCCGCCGCTCGCTACGCAATAGAGAGAAATGCCCACCTGCCGCACCTCAACGAGCTTGGCTTCATCCGGCTCACCCAGGCCCGGCACCCGCTGCTGCGGGGCGACGTGGTGCCTGTCGATATCGAAGTCGGCGGCGAGTTCCACACGCTCATCATCACCGGACCCAATACGGGCGGCAAGACCGTAACCCTGAAGACGGTGGGCTTGATGACGCTCCTGGGGTTGTGCGGCCTGCCGCTGCCCGCGTCGCCCCACTCGGAGATTCCGTGGATAGCCGACATCTTCGCCGACATCGGCGACGAGCAGGCCATCGTGCAGAACCTCAGTACGTTCTCCTCTCACATTTCTCACATCGTAAGGTTTCTTCCCCAGGCCGGCCCGCACACCTTGATTCTGATGGACGAACTCGGCACCGGCACGGATCCCCGGGAGGGGACGGGACTCGCTCTATCGATTCTCGAGTACCTCCATACCCGCAGCACTCGGACGGTGGTCACGACCCACTATAGCGAACTGAAGTCGTTTGGGGCCACCTGGCCGGGCGCCGTCAACGCTTCCGTCGAATTCGACGAAGAAACCCTGCGGCCGACGTATCGGGTCCTGCTAGGCCTGCCCGGGCGGTCGTGCGCCCTCATCATCGCAGAACGGCTGGGCGTGCCCGGGGAGGTGCTCGACAAGGCCCGCCTGCTCATGGGAGAGGCCCATTTCGAAGTCGAGGACCTGGTCGAAGAATTGGAGCAGCAGCGGGCCCAGGCCGAAGCGCAGTCGGATCAGATGGCCGACAAACTGCGGCGCGTCCAGCAGTTGCAGGAGCAGTATGAGGCGCAACTTCGCGACCTGCGGGTGCGGGAGGCCGCGGTTCTCGAGCAGGCCGTGAAGGAAGGCGAGTTGTTGGTGGAATCGGCCCGGGAAGAGTTGAAGGCGGCGGTTCGCGCCAGCCGACAGAAGCTTTCGGCCGTATCGAATTCGGTCGAAATAGAGACCGCAGCAAGAACCGTACGCTCCACCATGGAGCAGGTGATGGAACGGCTGGAGGCGACTCGGGAAATCGCCGGGGTTCCAGCCCGCCCCATGCGCTCGTGGACGGCCGGCGATCGGGTGCGGGTGCCCCGCTTGCACCAGACGGGAACGGTGGTGGCGCCCGCCCGAGGCCAGGTGGTCCAGGTCATGGTCGGCAAGATCGTGACGCTTCGGCAGCCGTGTCTGATAGGCGCCCGGGCATCTCTGCTATCCTCGCGATGCGAGGAGGTAAGACACGATGCGAATGGGCAACGGGCGAACACACGGTGGGACAGCACTGGCGACGGAGGAGGTGGCA
>DASYBA010000613.1:0-9368 GCA_036501005.1 Candidatus Xenobia bacterium
CATTACCCTGGAGCCGACCAGAGTCTACCAGGCACAGGACGCTCGGGAGCTCATCGAAGGCATGGGGCTGGACGTGGATGCCCTCGCCAAAGAGGTGGACGGCAAGTTCATCAGCGCCTTCATCCGGGCCACCAAGCCATAGGGCCGGGGCCGGGTTCTGCGGGGGGGAAAGGCCACCGTCCGTCATGCCGCAGCCCGTTCCTAGGCGGAGCTACCGTCATCATGGCGGGGCTTTAGTTGCCGTCCACGTCTGCCCAGCCACGGTTCCCTGCATTCGGTCCTGCCCCACGATGCCGGTGAACCTTTGGTTGCCGCAGGTAAACGCGAGGCTCTTCCCTCGAAGTTCGACTTGCTGGAGTGCCGTGCCGTCCAGTGTCCCGTCGACCTGTTGGAATTTCTGGTGGAGGTGGAGCGTGCCATGGCCCGGCAACGACCAGTTTCCCTCGACCGATGCTGGGACGATCCAGAACAAGACCGGGCGGGGCCCCGCGTGAGAAGGAACCACCTCGCGGCGATCGGGCTGCCAGTCTCCCATGTCATAGGTATGCGATACGATCCGGCAACCCGGGTTCAGCTCCGCCAGCAGCTTGGGACGGAGTTCCAGGTTGATTTTGGGCAACAGGTACATGGTCACCACGGTGGCCTCGTGAAGATCGGTCTTGAACAGATCCTGCTGGAGAAACTTGACCTTGTCGGCCACTCCCGCACGGTGGGCGTTGGCTCGACTTTGCCGGACCAGGTCGCCATCCAGCTCCACCCCGATGCCATGGGCGCCCCGATCGCGGGCGGCCGCGATCACGATGCGACCGTCGCCGCTCCCTAGATCGTAGACAATGTCGTTGTCGTGGACGTCAGCCATGGTCAGCATGACCTGAACGACCTCGGGGGGCGTGACCACGTATGGGACGTCCAACTGAGGGGGAGGAGGGGAAAGGGTGACGACGGGGTTCGGGGCGGCTTGCAGCGGCGCAATCAAGAGCAGCAGGACGGCGAAAACGTATCGAAGCACCCAGGCCAATTAATCCCGCACCTTGCCCTTACCTCCTGTTGAGGCTGGGCCCTGAAAAATCAACAGGGTCCGCTGCACAACGGCGGACCCTGTTTCCGACTGACTGTTTCCGACTGACCGACCATGCAAACCAGGCAACTTATCCAAGTTACCAGGGGACGTGGGGGTGTCCCCCAGACCCATCATCGCTCGGCAAACGGGCGGTGCCAAGGGGTGATATGTTCAAGTTTGGCGCAACGGTGGGGTTCTAGAACTGGCGACCCCGGGTTGCTCGACCGGGAGGGGAACGAAGTCAGCAAACCGGGTGCCCATCAAACGGACGGCGGCCTCGTCGCCCACCTGATAGCCGACGAGCCCGTTCGGGTGGGCCACCGTGTAGGACAGGTCCTTCCACGACGACCCTCCTGCATCCGGTTCAACGATGCTGTCTTCAGGCGCCGTCGCAGTCTCCTGCTCGGACAATGAACCATTTTCAAGAGTCCGAACGGTGCAGACACCTGGCTCATAAGGCCTGGAGGGTTCGAACGACCCAGTCGAACCCGATACGTTCTTGTTCCAGCCGCACCTGCGAGCCCAGACGATCGTCTCGCAGGTCTTCGTAGAGCGCCTGTTCTTCAGGGTCCAGGCGGCCCAGTGCCGCCTTTCTGGGGTTGGCCTCGATCGTCCACAGTGTGGAGAACGCCTGCAAGGTGGCCCGGTCCATCAAGACGGAACGAGCCGATGGAAACTGGCTGCGAAACTGATCCAGGATGGCAAACCCGTGCGTGTCGATGTCGCCCCAGTAGAACACCCGACAGTGGCCCAGCCACGTTGCCTTGCGCCAGGCCTCGAACCCATAGCCGGCGCCAAAGATGACCATGGCCTCCGGCATCGGGGGCAGCGCCAGGAAATTGACCTCGTTTTCCGTGACGAAGGCCTTTTCAATACGCAAGTCCAAGGCGGCGAAGGTGACGTCGTCGAGCGTCACATCCTGAACGCCAGAGCCAGACAAAAGGGACCGGGCCGGATCCAGGATGCGAAATCGGATGCGCGGGGGACGTTCCAGGAAGCCGTAGCGGCGCTCAAAACCTGTCTCCGGTCCGAGCTCCGGCAAGAGCAGCTCCAGCAGTTCCGTCAGGACGCCCCGGTGGGCCTCGATGAATTTCGTGTGGACGCCCGGGAGATCGACCTGCCGCAAGTAGAGGCCCGAGCCCGGACGCCGCTGGATCCACGCGACGACCTCGAGAAGCCGGGGCCAGTCGTCCGATAGCTCCAGGGCTTTCAGGGGGCGCCTTTCCAGCCAGGGGACGACTTCCGGGACCCGTGCGAGGGTAAGAGCTCTCATCTGGCGGAAGCTCTGCGCGTCTCGTTGCTTGCCCAGCAGGCGCAGGGCGTCATCCAGGGTGTCGATCCAGACGCCGTCTGGCACCTGGTTCGTCCCCAGGACCCGATGGTTCGATACCCGCATTTCCACCCGCACGTGGGGCAGGCTCGACAGCTCGCTGATCCATTGTCGAGCATCGTCGAAGCGATCCAGGAGGTCCCTGGCACTGGGACCCCGCAACGGCAATTGCATGGGAAAGGCCCGGTCGGTCCGCAACAGCTCGCCTCGATCCCACAGCCGCTGCAGGTGCTGCCGGATGTCAGCGCGCTGCGTCCACGGCCTCGCGGCGGGCACGGTACTCCTCGATCGTCAAGTTCAAGAGCTTGGAATCCTGACCGTTCTCGTTCGACACAAAGCCCACGTGCGACACGAACGGTTCGATAACGTGGATCTTCTGCAGGGGCGTCACGACCAGCAATTGGATATTCAGCTTTTCAAAGAGCCGGAGACCGTACTGGGCCGACTCGTCGGAACCTCGTCCGAACGCCTCGTCGATGACCACGAACTGGAACGTGCGAGATCGAACGCTGGTCCAGTCGAGACCAAATTGATAGGCCAGGCTGGCGGCCAGGATGGTGTAGGCGAGCTTTTCCTTCTGCCCGCCGGACTTGCCGCCCGAATCCGAGTAGTGCTCGTGCTCCTGGCCGTCCTCCCGCCACCGTTCGCTGGCGCCAAAGACGAACCAGTTGCGAACATCCGTCACCTTCTCACTCCAGCGTCGATCCAGTTCCGACAGGCCGGCACGTCCGCGGAACCGCTCGATGACCTGCTTGACCTCCAGGAACTTGACTTCCGAGTACTGGGCGTCCTCCGATCCCGTCAGGGCACCCTCCGTGCACCGCTTGAGGGCCGACTGGAAGTCGCGTACGTCCGTATCGGTGGTCAGTTGTCCCTCCAGCAGGATGTAGCGACCCGGGTTGTAGTCAATCTGGCTGAGCGACCCGTTGATGCTCTCGATACGCTCTTTGATGGTTTCCCGCTCGCGGGCCAGTTGCGATTGGAAGTTGGCGACCTCCCGAATCGTGTTCTCGTTGAGCAGCTCCTTGAAGCGGGCTTCGAAGCGGGGCAGGTCGTCCCGCTGCAGCTTGTCGAGCATCTTGCGATACTCGAACGCGGCCTGGATGGAGGCATCGATTTCGCTGGTTTCCGCGGGAAACTCGGTGTTGAATGCGACCATGGCGCCCGTGATCTTCTCCAAGAGCCGGCTCAAACGCCTGGACTCGTTGTCGATCTCCCGCTGCAGCCAGGCCACGACGTCCTGAGCTCGGTTATCGCAGGACTCCACGGTCAGGATCTGCTCCCCCAGGATGGTCTCACGCAGGCCCTCCAATTGCGGAAACAGCGCCACCTGATCGGGCGGGGCGGCATCCAGCACGGTGCGGGTCTGGGCGGCGGCTGCCTCGGCGTCAGATTTCTTTTGCTCGGCCTTGGAGCGCCTGTCCCTCTGCTCGTGCAACTCCCCTTCCGTGGCCTGGACGGCCGCTGAGAGCTGCTGGAGACGCTCCGTCAGATGGGCGAGGAGGTCCGAGGCCCGTTCCAGGCGTTCCTTCTCGGCCCGCAAAGCGGCGATCTCGGAAACCAGGGAAGCACAGTCGATATCTTTGTAGCTCTCGTACTCCCCCAGCTTGAAGACGGTGTTGAGCCGTACGCCGATGTCGCTTTGTTCCTTCTGCAGACGGGACAGCGCCGTGGCGGTATCCTGGATCACTCGCTCCACGCTGCGCACCAATGTTTCCAGCACCCGCAGCTTCTCTTGGTTGCTCCAACCCAGCACGTATCGGCTGCGGTCGCCGATGGCGTGCCGATCGTCTTTCTCGTGGCGGCCTTCACTGTTCTTGATCTGGCCCGCTCGCGTGATGCCTCGGGGCACCCGGCGGAGGTCGGCGGCCGTGGGACAGCAGAGGTAATCGAAGCGGCGTTCCAGCTCGGCATCCAACCAGGCCTGGTATATCGAATCAGGCTTGACTCGCAGCTTCCGCACCAGCGAATCCGCCGCGACCTCCAACGGGTTGGTGCGCGCCGGGGGACGCACCCGATAATAGACCAGGCGCCCCCGCAGGTTGGTGCGATCCACCCACTCGGCCACGGCGAGATAGTTGTCCTCGGCGACGAGAAGCGACAGGGCAAAATTGCGGAGCAGGCGTTCTGCCGCGCCTTCCCAGTCTCGTTCGTCCTCCCGCACCTCCAGCAAGGCGCCGACAAACGGCAACTGATCCTCGGAGAGGTGCAGGGCGGCGCAGAGGGCGCGCTGCATGGACACCTGTTCGAGAGGGATGTTGGTTCGACGCTGCCGCAAACTATCGATTTCCTCCATCAGGCGGTCGCGTTCGGTCCTCTGCGACCGCATCAGGACGGCCAGCTCGGTAGCGTCGTTCTGGAGAGCCGCCTGGCGGGCCTCGAGCGTCGGAATCACGGCCGCCAGTCGAGATCGGATGGCGACAAAGCCGGCTTCGTCCTCGGGCGCCATCTCGCCCACGTCCCCCAGCAGTTCCTGATAGCGTTTGGCCTTCCGGTCCCGTTCCCCCAGGAGCATCTCCTGGCGGCGAATGTCGAGGGCGAGACGCTCGAGGCGATCGCCCCCATTGGCGGCAATCTGCTGCTTGAGATCGGTCTCGTCGGCGCGTTGCTCTCGCAGCCGTTCCTCGACAGCCAGCACGCGGCTGTCGTACCGCGTCCACTCCTCGGTCAGATGGGCGAGGCGGCGCTCCAGGAGCGCCAGCTTCTGGCCGGCGAAGTAGGGGCGGGTAGCGTCGCGCCAGGCCCGGCACGATTCGATACGGGCGACGACTTCGGCGTGGGCATCGCAATCGGCCATGAGTGGGGTGAGCAGTTCCACCTGCCGCTTGGCTTTGAGGACGGTCTCATGGGCCCGATTCAGGTCGTCGAAGTGCTCCATCAGGGCGGCGATGCGGGGCCTGACCTCGAACGGCTCCAGCATGTGCTGTCGAACGAAGTCGGTCAGATTGCCCACCGACTTCATGGAGACGGTCTGGTGAAAGAGCTCCAGGGCCTGATCCCCGGGAATGCCCAGCCGGCGCCGGAACCAGGCGGCATAGGTGGGGAAGCTGTCGAAGAGTTCGCCCCGACTGCGGAGCTTTTTTCGCAACTGGCCGATGTCGGAGCCGAAATGGCTGAAGTGATCGGTGATGGAAAGCGACTGTTCGGACCCAAAGTAGAAGCGCTCAGGTGACGTCTGGTCGCCCTTGATCCAGAAGACCTGGGCGAGGGTGACGGCCTGCTGGTAGCCTTCGTTGTAGAACTCCCCCAGGATGACAGAGTAGGCGTGCTCGTCTCGCAGCGCCACCGGCTTCGTGCTGCCGTTGCCCTCGTGGCGCTCCGACTTGTAGTGCCCCAGGACGTACGAGCGCAGGCTCCGCTCCCGACTATCGGCGCCGGCCGCCTTGTTGTAGGCGGCGCGGTGGGCGGGCACGAGCAGAGTGGTGACGGCGTCGACCAGGGTCGACTTGCCGGATCCGATATCGCCCGTGAGCAGCAGATTGCGTCCTCCCGCCTGGAGGGTCCAGACTCGAGCATCGAAGGTGCCCCAGTTGAGCACCTCCAGGCGGCGCAAGCGAAACCCCTGGAGCTGGGCTTCCCGCTCTTCGTCGGGAGAGAAAAGCAAGAGCGTGTCGTTCATGCGGTGGCGTGCTCCTGGTAAGCCTGCAACCGGCTATCGAACTCCTGCAGCCACTGGGCGTCAACAAAAGCTTTGAGGATACGGCGCACTTCGTAGGACTCGGAGTTCTTGAGGTGGCGAAGGAAGCCGAGGTCGACGACCTTGTTGAGGTGCGTATCGATCTGGTCGGCCAGCCGAGCTTCGTTGCTGGAGTCGGGGGTGTAGACCCTCATCATGTCGACGATTTCGGTGCGGGTGAGGATGAGCCGGGTGCTGCCCCCCTGCGCGTCGAATTCGGCCAGTTTCTTGCGCAACTGCACCAGGAGGAAGCTGACTGGAAACGACAGGGGGCGGCGCGTGATGAGTCGGGGGAGGACGGGCTGGTCGGCTTCCTCGGATCGGGAGCGCAGGAAGGCATACCCCTCGGCCTCGTCCACGACGAGGGAGAGCCCCAGGACGGCGACATAATCGCGCACTCGCGCCTGCAGGTTCAACAGGGCTCCCCACAGATGCGGATCCGCCTCCTGGTAGAGGACGCCCTTCAGCAGGGTGATGTTCAAGACAGAGAATTCGCTTTCCATGATCACCTCACAAAGGTGACGAGGGGAAGACTGGCCTGGCGCTCGGCTCCGTCTCCCGACTGCCATTCGATGGTTTCCGTGACGGATTCATCGACCGTGGTCTTGAAACCGTGGGTGCCCAGATGCAGATAGCCGACCAGCTCGGCCATGCCTTGTTCGAGGGGATACAATCGACACAGGTCGCCCAGCGAGATGGGAGTTCTTTCGTGCAAAGCCCGGCGGATGTTGCGGGCCAGCCGCACGCGATCGACGGCGACGTGGGCATAGAGGGCGGTGTCGTCCAGATCCTCGTGGGCGTCCGATACGCCGCCGCTGGCCACGGACGGCTTGACCGACGGCTTGTACAAGGTCCGCTCCATGGGCAGGTCCACGTCGGGCGAGATGTCGGGCAGGGCGATGAAGTCCCCTTTCGGCAGGTCGTTGCGAACCTTGACCGCCCGCCCCTCGATGTCGTGGAGAATCTGCATGATGCGGCGGTTTTCCAGCCACACCTTGTCGTCCAGAAAGCGGCGGAGCTGCTGGGAGAGGAAGGCGACGGTGCGCTGGGTGTGCTCGCCGGCAGAGAGCCAGTCGTAGTGGAGGCGACGGGTGCGGGGGTCGGGAGCGAGATCGGAGACCGGTGAGAGGGCCAGCACAGCGTCTAGCATTTTCGTCAGCTCTTCCTGTCGCTGGGAAGACATCAAGAAATCCCAGAACGCCCGAAAGCTACGGCCCTGGTCGGACTGCGAGATGGCGTCGCGCTCGCCCAACACCTCCTCGAGCAGTTCGCCCTTGGCGCCGTTCCATAGGGCGATGCGCTCCCGCACATGGCGATCGAGAAGGCGAAAGTTCGCTTCGACTTCGCGGAAGTCGTGCAAGAGCTCCCTGCCGACCTGGACAAACTGCTGGAAGCGGTCCTTGATGGCGGTGTCGTCGAGCATGGGCAGGTCGCCAGCTTTGACCCGTTCGATCTCGTGGTCCAGGTCATTTCGACGTTTCTCCAGGTCGGCCAGACGGGACTGGGCATCAGCGGTACTGCCCTCGCAGATCTGGCGAAGGAGTTCGAACAGGGTCAAGAGCCGGGATTCGGTGCCGACGAAGCTGCGCTCGGTGAGGCTGGCCAGCCATGCCAGGGCTTTCTCGGTGGCCGGCGTGAGGTCAAAGTGGGGTTCGTCGGAATCTGGCGGATAGTACTTGCGGACCCACCCTTTCTCCGGTGCGGCCCAGTCGTTGAGATAGTCGACGGCCCGCCGAGGATAGGCGTCAGGACCGTTGATCGCCCGTATCGCATAGAGGTCGTCTTCGAGGGCCTCGGCCAGGTCGGACTGGCTCATGTCGCGACGGTTGGGGAGGATGAAGACGTGATGCAAGAAGCTCGCGATGAGCGGGGCATGGTCCGAACAGAGAAGGCGCCACGCAGGGTGACGCTGCCGGAGCTGATCGAGGGTGAGATGATCCATGGCGTCGGGCGGGCGCTTCCACGGCGGAGGTGAGCTTCCTGGTGTGGGATGTTGACGGCCGCCCGAGGTCAGGGATCCCTGGGGCCATCGGCGGGTCTGTCGACCAGCACGCCGTGATCGAGCCCGTGTTGCATCATGGCACAGTAGGCGGCTCGCCGAGCGTCCGGAGAAAGCGAATTGAGGCGGGCCAACTGTTCACCAAAGACGCGCTCCTGGAACGAGTACGAGACCCTGGCTAGAAAGTCAACCAGTTCCGAAGTAAGCCAGGTCCGGTCGTCCAGGTCACTCACTGGCATCAAGCTCTGCAAAGGCGGGTCGAGGGTCGGGAAGCCAGGCTAGCAGAGCGGGATCGAACAAGCCCCCGAGTGCTTCCCTGACGCCCGTGATCAGCCTGTCGACCCCATGGTCGCGCAGCGGGTTGGGAGGTAGGTACTGAATCGCCAAGGCAAGGCGTGCCGAGTGCTGTTGGGCCAAGTCTTCTCCTGAAAAACCGGGGCTCTGCCGGACGGCTTGGGCGTAATGGCGCCCTGCTTGATGGTAGATCGCCAACCGTTGGCGGTCAAGCTCGTACCAGAACTCACGCTCCACGCGCAGTACCGGTCGCAGCCTGGCATCACGCATCAGCGCCAGTTGCAAGGAGGGGCGGTCGCGCAACACTTCATCCGGGCAAGGGACGCGCTCGACCAGTTCTTGGATGACATCCGTATCGAAGAGGTGCATCCACCCCCGGAGGTCACCCTCCTCTAACATGCGTACACCGAGGGCTGTGGCCACCGGCCAGTCACGGTCTCGTTGCGTGCGTTTCATTTCAGCCACGGTATGCAAGCCTGCGTACAAGCCTCGGAGCTCGCGAGTCCACGGTGCGGTGGAGCGAGGGGGAACCGTGAAGATATCAAGATAGGCTCCCGACCCCTTCCACTCGAAGTGGCTGGTCCAGCCGCCGAGCAACCAAGGCCTGTCCAGGGGAGCGCTCAGAGTGCCTCGGTAGGAGGTCGGAGCGCCTTCGCACCGGGCGCCTGCCAGGACGGCGATGGCCTGGTCCAGATGGTCAGAAGAACACAGGATGTCGCAATCGCTGGTCGTGTGCGCCACGCCGTAATGGACGCAGGCCATTCCGCTGGTGATGGCGCAGGTCAGACCCACGTCGCGGAATCCGCCCATGAGATCCTGGTAGAACTTCTCGCTCTCGGCGTACTCCATGAGTGGCACCGTTCGGTCCGCCATGCCGATGGCCTCCCCTCGCGGGTTGAACCGACCCTCAGACAGGAACCTCGGCCGCCCCGTGGCCCGCGATCAGACCTTCCGACCCGGCGGGTCGACCACCTCGATGACAATGAGGCGGTTGCCCTTCCGTAATTCG
>DASYBA010000614.1:0-8988 GCA_036501005.1 Candidatus Xenobia bacterium
TGCGAGATGTCGGGCTCCTCAACCTCGTCGACGGCCGCATGTAAAGGCTCAGCCATGCTCGTGCACGCTCCTGTCCCATGAGTATCCCCTTTGTCTTTGGACATCCCTGCATCCATCCAACTATAAGGGCATCCCCGAGGGTTCGCGACGGCGCGGTGGGAATCCCTGAGCCCCTCCCCGAGTGGATAACTCTGTGGAAAAATCCTCAAGGTCCGGGAAAGGACATGGGCCCATGGTTTCCAAGCTCGATGGCGACGACGGGGTGAGGAGGGCACATGGCACCAGACAATCCGGGCTTCAGCGGCACTTCCACGGTCGAGCTTCCCACTGGCCGGATTCGAGGCATGCTCGCCCGAGGCGAAGCCAAAGCCGCCCTCAACCGGGCCAAGGAGCTCTACAAGACGGTTCGCACCGCCGAGTGTGAGTCGCTGCTGGTCGACTGCTATCTAGCTCGGGCGACCGAGCTCCAGGCCCGGCGCCTGCCGCGAGAGGCGGAGGCCGTCCTCAAGATTGTCCACGAGCGATGGCCCGATCGGCTGCCCCAACTGGAACAGGTGCAGACAGAGCTGGCGGCTCGGGAGGGTCGCCTGGAGCCTCTCCTCGAGCGCTTGCAGAACGACGGCCTGCCGTCTGAAGAGCGGAACGGCCTGGAGACGCTCCTGAGACACCATCTGTCCGACCTGCGAGTGTTGGCGTCGCTGCCCGTCGGGCACCCGCTGAGAACAGACGCCATGCAACTGCAGCGGGCCTTCGAAATCGTCACCAGCGGACCGGTCAAGCGCGCCGACGTGCCCCTCCCCGAGGTCCCGCGGCGCAGTCCGCTGGCCCCCTGGCGGCTGCTCGTGCTGGCTCTCGTGGCCTTCTATGAGCGAGCTGACGCCGAGTGCGAGAAGTGCCTGCAGGCGATCGATTCCCAATCGCCCCCGGCCAGGCTGGTTGCCCCCTTGCGCTCAGTCATGGCCGGAGTCGAGGGGGGCAACGCCCTGTCCGCCCAACTGCGTAGCGACAACCGGGGTGCCTGTCGACGAGCGTTCCGCATTCTCGATGACTTGCTGGTCCGAGGCCAGGGGCAGAAGGTTCTGGCCAGCATTCCCGAGGCCATACGCCAAGCGCTGGCGTATTGTCCTGGCCAAGTCGATGCCCTTCGACAGCGTCTGTCGGTCCGGTGTGTGGGTCTGCATCTACCACCCGATCGAGTGTTGGCCAGCCTGGGCTCGCCGAGTCTGAAAGATGCGGTGTTCTGGCGTCTCCTCGCCCAGCAGACGGAACGGATGGAGGAGGGGCGGCTTTACGCCTGCGCGGCGTGGCACGAGTTCGGCGTGCACGCCCGCCACCAGGGGCTTTTCAAGCGCCCGAGCGACACGGCCGTGCTCTACGTGCACATGGCATCGCTCCTGAGGCCGTTGGGCGAGATGCTGAAGCCTATGCGAACCGCCTTCATGCGGACCTTTGCCGGATTCCAAGCTTTCTACACCGATCAGCCGCCCTCCGTGATGGAAGCCCTCCAGAGCCCGGCCAGCCTCAGCCCCGCCGACTATCTCGACCCCGACGTCCTCTTTGCCAGGGCAGCCAAGCTGGATCCGCACGTCAGCGTTTTTCAGCCGTGGTTTGCCTGGGCCCAGCGCATGGGCGGTGCGACAGAGGTGGCGGAACGCTGGCATGCGGCTCTGCCCACCGATCTGCCGCCGCTGCTCCACCTGGCCGAGGCGGCCGAGGAACGTGGGGCCCTGACCAAGGCAGAGGCCTACCTCGCCAGCGCCGAAGCGCTCAACGCGCTGCACCCCCTGGTGCGGGCCGCCCGCATCCGCGTCCATCTCAACACCCTCAAGCGGCACGCCAAGAAGCGGCAGTACCACCTGTGTGAAAAAGACGTGGAACGCCTCCGGGTTTTCCCGTCGCTACAAGACAGCGACGCCCGGACTTTCGTCGCAGCGCTGTACTGGGTGCAGGGCCTGGCGCAAGAACGCAAACTGTCGCCTGAGGCGGTCGCCAACAAGTTGGGTCCGGTGGGTGCTGGACTCCTGCTCCAGGCGGTCTCCAAGGACCTCTACGGCATGTCCCAGCCCGTCCTGCTCGAGACCGGGGCATCGACGCCGGCAACCGTTGCCCTGGGCCTGGCGAAAGCCAGCCAATTGGCTTCACGCTTCGGGCTGCGACTTCATATTTCCAAGGAGATGGCCAAGGCGGTTGAAGAGCACCTGGCTGGGGAGGCCTGCACCCTGGGCTTTCCCCAGCGGGAGGCCATCGCCCAGCAGGCCGTCTGGGCGGAGCACCTCGCGCTGCTGCACGCGGCGACCGGGTCCGGACTCTCTGGCGACCCAGTTCAACAGGGTCGCTGCCTGCTCTTGCGCGCTCGCAGCCTGCCCGCTGGTCAGCGCCAGTGGCAGTGCCTGCTGGCAGCGGCCGAACTGGCGCGTCGCAGCCGCGACGAAGAGACGCTTCAGGGCGCCGCGGATCTGGCCCAGAGGAGCCGGGATGCGGCCCCGTTGACCCTGGAAGAAGCCGAGCTGCAGCAGGTCCTGGCGTTTGAGCAGCAGGCCTCGGCGAATAGCCAGCCTGGTTCCGTACGGCACGCGGCACCTGAGGAGCTGCCCGCCGGCCTGGGCTTTGACCTCGATGACCTGTTCGAAGACTTTCCGGAACTGAACAACCTGTCCCCAGACGTCCTGGGCTCCATGTTGGAATCTGTGGCCCGCATGCTGGAGGGGCGTTCCCCGGGCAAGCGCCGATCTCGTCGATAGGAGCACACCATGACCGACCCCCGAGCCATTCTGGGTGTTGACTTGCAGGCCGACGACGCCCACATCCGACAGGCCTATCTGAACAAAGTGCGGCAATATCCACCCGATCGCTGTCCGACAGAATTCGAAAAGATCCGGGACGCCTATGAGGCCTTGCGAGACCCGCACCAGCGCATCCGGTTTCTGCTCGCGTCGGAAGGCCCGGATCGCCCTCTGGTGGATCTGCTGGACGGCGTGGTTGCTCCGCGACCCTACCTGGGCCCGGAGCCCTGGCTGGCGGCCCTGCGAGGGAACCGATAATGGATTGTGCTTTGGCCAGCCAGACCCGCCGGGAGCTCCTGGCCCGTTTCGAACAACTTTTGGATCGGGCCCTGGAGGGGAGTCCTTCGACGGAGGTGGCCCATGGTCCAGCCACCGCCCCGCCCGGACCTGCGATCGACGGCGCGGATCTCTATGCCGTCTGGGCTCGGTTGACCGCGGTGACCCAGGAGGTCAAGCTACAGAGCCGGGTGTTCAAGCAGCTTGAGGAAGCCATCAGCCCGCTGGCCGAGCGGGTCAACGCCCAGGCCGAGGCCCAGGAGCAAACCCTGGTTGAGGTCCGGACGCTGGCTGGAAGCCACCGGCGAGAGGTACAGCGGGATGCAGAACAGCGGGAGCGTCAGGCTGCCCTGGGTGGGCTGTTGGATATGCGGGATCGCCTGGAGCGGGGTTTCAAGACGTCACAGGAGACACTGGGTGAGTGCCGGGCTGCCTGGCGCCCGTCCTGGTGGGATCGAATGAGGGGCAGGGATCCTCTCAAGGCGGTGACCCCCGCGGTACAGGCCTTGCAGGAGGGGTATCGATTGGGCCTCGAGCGGCTGGATGAACTGCTGGCCTCCTGGTCGGTACGGCCCGTCTCTTGTCTCCATCAAGCTTTCGATACCCATCGCATGCAGGCCGTCGACGTTGTGGAGTCGGCGTCCATGGCTGACGGTACGGTGGTTGAAGTCTATCGAACCGGATTTGAAGGGTCGGACGGTCCGGTGCGCCTGGCCCAGGTCAAGGTCTCAAGGCATCCCAAAGGAGGAACGAAGTAATGGACCATCGCGTGGTAGGCATCGACCTGGGCACGACCAATTCAGAGGTGGCGGCCCTGGTGAACGGGCAGGTCAAGGTCCTGGGGCCCAAGCGGTCGCAGATTCTCCCATCGTGCGTGGGGCTCTCCCTCGACGGAGCGCTGCTGGTCGGCGAGGCGGCCCGCAACCAGCATCTGGTCTATCCGGAGCGAACCGTTCGCAGCATCAAGCGCCAAATGGGTACGGCGCACAGCGTGACGCTGGGCGACCGGAATTTTTCACCCCAGGAGATCTCCTCCCTCATCCTGCGGGAATTGGTGGACTGGGCCCAGCGGGGCCTGGGACAGGAGGTTCGACAAGCGGTCATCACGGTGCCCGCCTATTTTTCCGACGCCCAGCGACAGGCGACCCGCGAAGCGGGCCAACTGGCCGGCCTGGAGGTGCTGCGCATCCTGAACGAGCCGACCGCAGCCAGCCTGGCCTACGGGTTTGGCGAGGGCAAGCACACCGCCTTGGTATACGACCTGGGCGGGGGCACGTTCGACGTGTCCGTGGTCACAGTGGAAAACGACGTGACGGAGGTGCTGGCCAGCCACGGCAACAACCGCTTGGGTGGGGACGACTTCGATGCTCTGTTGGTTGAGTTTCTCGCGCAGACCTTCCAGGAACGACACGGTGTCAACCTGCGGACCGGTCACCCGGCCGCCCTGGCCCGCTTGTGGTGGGCGGCTGAGGAGGCCAAGAAACGGCTCAGCTTAGAGCCGTACACGGTGGTGCGAGAGGAGGCCTTGCTGGTGGAGGGCGGCAAGCCCCTTCATCTCGAAGTGGAAATGTCCCGGACCGACTATGAAAACATGATAGGGCCCCTGGTGGAGTCGACCCTCGACAGCGTCTCGAAGGCCCTGTCGGATGCGCACAAGGGCCCCTCCGACATCGACGAGGTGCTACTGGTCGGCGGTTCGACTCGAACGCCCCTGGTCTCCCGGCTCCTGGTGGAAAAGCTGGGCAAGCGGCCACGGCAGGATGTCCATCCGGACCTCTGCGTGGCGCTGGGGGCCGGAGTGCTGGCCGCCCGGCTAGCCGGGCATCACGTATCGAAAGTCCTGGTGGATGTGTCGCCTTACTCCTTTGGCCCGTCATTTCTGGGGGAAAAGGATGGTGAATTCTATCCATTCTGTTACAAGCCCGTCATTGCTCGCAACACCCCGCTTCCGGTGACTCGAACCGAGATCTACTTCACCGCTTCTGCCTACCAGTCGGAGGTCGAGCTATCCATCTACCAGGGAGACGATCCAGACGCCCTCAAGAACCTCCTGGTCGGGCAGTTTCGTATCGGAAACCTGCATGAGCAGGAGGAGCCCAATGAGGTGCTGTGTCGGATGTCACTGGATTTAGATGGTATTCTGCAAGTGACCGCCGTCGAGAAGCAAAGCGGCAAGCAGAAAAGCATCACCATCGACGGGGCGCTGAAGGCGAAGACGGAGCTGGAGGTAGCCGCGGCTCGTTCGCAGAGCCAGGCTCTGTTTGCTCTGCGCTCAGGAGAGGCGGCGGAATTCGACGAGCATACGCCGTTGCCGAAGACGGAGCAGCCCCTGGCCATACCGGAGAGCGAAGCCGCCCGGCAAGCCCGGGACCTGGTGGAGCGCTCTCGTTGTTTGCTCGAGCGTATGCACCCAGACGATGCGGAGGAGGCAGTTGAACTCAACGAGCGCGTGGTGAAGGGTCTGGCCGCCAACGACGAAGGCGACTTGAGGGAGGCTCTGGAGCTCCTTCGAGAGCTGCTGTTTTACGTCGAGGCCCGGTGACAGCGCAGGAGGAGCGGGGGCGCTGCCCGGTCTGCCGGGCGCGCCTCCGAGCGCAGCCGGAATGCTCTCGGTGCGGGGCCGACGTAGCCCCGCTCCTGGCGCTCGAGGCCCGGGCGGCAGGTCTGCGAGACCAGGCCCGTCAAGCCTTGGCAGCGGGGGACACGTCGGTGGCAGTCGGATATGCCCAAGCGTCGCAGTTGGTGTGCGCCACGGATACCGGAAACGCACTGCGGCAAGTCGCTCAGCAGCTTATTCCATGCACCACGATTCGATACAGGGAGCCTGACCCAAGCGGGCATACCGCTGGCCCGCCGTCTTGATCCTGCATTCGACGGCCAGACGCTGGATGACTGGCCGGGATCATCCGTGCGGCAGGCGATGCTGCCCCGGGCCAAGAGCCCCAGAGGCGGCACCCAGGTGGATATGCAGTCCCGCCACTTTGCCGGCCTCATAGCCGTACCGACTCGACGGGGCCTGGTGATAATGCGCTGTGGTTCGACCCACCTGTTCCCGGATGTGCGCCGCCACGTCCTCCTCGGCCAGTCGCAGAGGCACCAGGGCGGTCGTCCCCCGATCCCGGGCAAACTCCTTCTCCTGCGAATGCCGGGCGGAATTGAGTCGACCCTGGATGGTGCACGCCGCGCCGTAGCGAAACCCATTGCGATCCGAGCGTTCCACGTAATACGACTGGGAGTTCGCCCACATTTCGCACAAATCGTTGATTTGTCGTGTCAGAGCCTGGTAGAGGTATCGCACGGCGTCCAGATCCGAGCCACGCCCAAACACCCGCAGGCGGCCCTTCCGGCCGTTCCCGCCAGGGATCACGACGAGCTTGCACGAGCAACTGTACGACACGGCGTTCAACAGGATCCTCTGCCAGGTCGTGGGTGCCTTCTGTTGCGAGTCGGCCAGAAGGTCGATGTCAGTGATCGGGTCTTCATCCTGTGGCTCGCAACCGATCTCGGCCTCTTCGATCTT
The DNA here is from genome assembly GCA_036501005.1 of Candidatus Xenobia bacterium. Lineage (GTDB taxonomy): Bacteria > Vulcanimicrobiota > Xenobia > RGZZ01 > DASYBA01 > DASYBA01. The sequence continues at coordinate 6,580 of DASYBA010000614.1, forward strand.
ATGGAGCAGCATCAGCCTTTGTGCCGCCTCCGCCGATGCCGCGGCTTCGTGAACGTTGCACGGGTCAGCAGCCTTCGCCATCAGCTTGCGGACCTTGTCGAGGACCTTCTCTCGCTCCATGCGCCACCTCCATGCTCCTACAAGAAGAACTTTCAACTCTCGGTTCACCATCGACGATCCATTCCTTCTTCAGCTCCCCCTCGGAGCCGACTGGAGCTACCCCAGCAAGTGCCCCCGGGGCAGCGTCCATAGGCGTTCGTCCAACCGGGCAGCCTGCGTACCGCCTTCACCTCAGGCGGCTGGAACGGTTGGGCAGATATGGACCCACCTTGTGCAAGGTGAACGAGTCTAGCCGATCCGGACAGCAGGAAGCGCCCCGGGATTCTCCCGAGCCGTCTACAGGATCGCGTAGTCATTCAGAGTCAGATATCGCCGACTCGCAAGCTCGGGCGGGCCCGTCAGCAGGGTCGACTTGCCCACCTGGCGAGTCGCTGTGCGGATCGTCGGTGATGGCCTCGGTCCGGCCGTCGCCGCTCACGTGGGGACCGTCCAGGTTGCCCACCGCCACGCGCGTCAAGCGCCCGGAAGACCGCTGAGTCAGGGGACTCGAGAGAACCCAAACTGCTCAAAATCTCTGTCAAAAGAAAAGGCCGTCTTCATGTGAAGCTCCTGCATGACGGCAAAGCTCGTACAATCGGTGAAGCTCCAAGCCTTATCCTTGTGCTTGACAAAAATATCCCATGCGGCGTCCTCGTGACTCGCGACAATGCCCACCAAGCTCACCGCAACCTGCCTCCGAACTGGCTCTGCGAAGGCCACAGCAACGGAGTGTCCGAGGCGATAGCGCACTAACGTAATAGCCTCATCCAGAATGAAGTTGGTGGTCAACAACGGACAGCGATTGTCCTTGAGGAATTGGACCCCCCTCTCATGATTGGGGTCTTTGCGGTCCACGAGGGCATACCAGGCACCCGTGTCAACGAGGATGAACGGCTTCAAGGCCTGGGACCATACAGGTAGCGATCGGGATCCTCACTGACAGCGGCCCCGTCACCCTGTCCAAGACCGACAATGGCCCATAAGTCGGACGAGCCGCGGTTGTCATCGTTGGTATCGAGCCCCTGGGAGAGGAGGTCCCTGACGACCTGGCCCAAGCTCTTGCCTTGCCGGCGAGCCCGCTCCTTGAGGCGTCGGTACTGGCCATCCTCAAGCATGATCTGAGTCCGATGCATACACCTACATTATTACATTACCTACCCCGCGTCAAGTCAGGACGGTTGCCTTCAAGTCATCTCAATGCAGCACACGCCAGCTCACGATGTCGAGAGGAAACGGGGGGGCGCCGGGGATGGTATCCGCCAGGTTCACGACGGCGAAGTCTCGCTGCACCCCATCGATGCCGATGACCTGGAACGGAGCCTTCGTCCCGTAGGGCGTGTGGTACAACAGGTAATTCGCCTGGCTGCTGGCGATGGACTGTGCCGCCTCCATCTGGGCCAGGTAGTCCTCGCCCGTATACCCCAGGCTGTTGGCGACGGCCTCGAAGGAGGCTTGGGGAATGGGTGTTCCCGCGGTTGGATCAAGATAACTGACCTGGGGCGGGTGGGCCACGACATAGTGGGACTGGGCGGGATCGTAGTACAGTCCGTCCACGACCATGGCGGTGGTGGCATTCAACGAGGCGGTCGCCAGAGGGGCCGTCCCGCTCGATATGAGAGAGTTGTACGCAGCCATTCCGGCGGCCTGGATGGCACTAAAGATGCTTCCCTGGTCGCCTGCGCTGAAGCCGCCGGAGAAGCCGGACGAGGTGTCTTTGATCCACTGGGTGTTGGGGGCGGGCTGTGTGTTGCCCAGCATGGGGGCCGGGGACATATTCCACGGCCCGAACTGCAGGGATCCCATGTAGGGGATGTTCCAGATGGGGGCGTTGGTGAGGCTCACGGGCCCTTGAGAGATAAAGACGCCGCCCAGGACGGTGTTCGATACGGTCAAGCCGAAGTTAGCGTCAGCGCTGTACAATAGGCCTGGAAAGTAAGCCGCTCCTCCGCCCGATGGGCCAGTAAGTGTCACAGCTCCCTGTGACACGATGGCAATCTCCGTTGCTGGATCCGGACTAGCCATACCCGGCATGACGATTCTCACGGGACCGTCAGCGACAATGAGTCCAGAGCCAGTGATACCGCCAGACACTGTTAGCGATACCCTTGAGACCGTGTGGATGTAGAGGACTGATTGCTTGAGAATCAGGCCGCCAGTTATGTCTATTCGATAGTCGCTGTAAACCACGGAGTGGTCCAGCGTCAGGGTTGGTAGACTTAGATTACTACCTGGTATATAGAACCCCTGAGGCGGGGGTGCCGGACATGGCCCACAGCAGCCCGCCCCGGGAAAGGGGACGGCAGCAGAAGT
>DASYBA010000615.1:0-5950 GCA_036501005.1 Candidatus Xenobia bacterium
AGGTTATATCGAAAAGCCCATCAATCCCGACACGTTTGTCGAGGAGGTGGAGAGCTTTCTCTTGCCGCGGCAGGCCGTGAGGGTCTTGCTGGTCGACGACAAATCGGAAAACCTGTACATCTTGCGTACCCTGCTGCAGGACAGTGGCTACGCGGTCGACGAGGCGGCGCAGGGGCAGGCGGCCCTCGCCAAGGCTCGCGCCCATACGCCGCATGTCATCGTGTCCGACCTGCTCATGCCCGTGATGGATGGCTACACGCTGCTGCGGGAATGCCGGCGAGACCCAGTATTGAAAGACATCCGATTCGTGGTCTATACGGCCACCTACACCGATACCCGCGACGAGCGCCTGGCTCGGGCTCTAGGCGCTGACGACTTCGTCATCAAGCCGAACGATCCGGAGGAATTGGTGGCGAGGATTCAAGATGTGCTCAAGCGCCCTGCGACCGAGCCGCGGCCATCCGAAGAAATGGCGGCCGAAGAACTGGAGCAGTACAACGGCGTATTGGTTCGCAAACTGGAGGCCAAGGCCTTGCAGTTGGAGCAGACGAATCGAAAGCTCGTGCATAGCGAGGAGCTCTATCGAAATCTTTTTGAGTCCATCGGCCATCCCCTCTTCGTGGTGGGGCGGGACACCCTTCGCTTCCTGACCGTCAACCCGGCGGCCCTGGCGGGGTATGGCTACAGCCACCGCGAGTTCATCAGCATGAGCCTGGGCGATCTGTACGTCGGGGGCGAGATCTCGCTAACGGGCGTTGCCAAGCACCGCCGCAAGGACGGGACCCTGCTGGACGTCGAGCTGGGCACTCACTCACTGCGCTACGATGGCCAGGAGGCCTACGTGGTGGAAGCGCGGGACATCACCGAGCAACGCAAGCTGGAAGACCGACTGCGGCAGGCCCAGAAGATGGAGGCCGTGGGTCGGCTGGCGGGGGGCGTCGCGCACGATTTCAATAACCTGCTGACGGTCATTTCCGGCTATTGCGACCTGCTGCTGGATGACCAGGGCATGGGCAGCGGCGCCCGGGAGGCCATCACCGAGATCCGGGCGGCAGGTCTACGGGCCTCGGGATTGACTCGTCAGTTGCTGAGCTTCAGCCGACAAGCCATCATACAGCCTCGCATCATCGATCTGAACCGCGTTGTAGAGGAAGCGGGCAACATGTTGCTCCGCTTGATTGGTGAAGACGTCCACCTGCACCTCCACCTCTCGCCCGCCGTGCGCCCGCTGCGATGCGATCCGGCCCAGATCGATCAGGTCCTATTGAACCTGGCGGTCAATGCCCGTGACGCCATGCCGACGGGGGGGCAGTTGACGATCGAGACGGCCGACGTGGCCGACGGGCCGGAACGGGCTGGTCCTTGTGTGTTGCTGGCTGTGCAGGACAGCGGGTGCGGCATGGGACCCGAGGTGCTGCAACACATTTTTGAACCCTTCTTCACCACCAAGGCGCCGGACAAGGGGACGGGTCTTGGCCTGGCGACGGTGTTCGGCATTGTCGAACAAAGCGGCGGGCGCATCCGAGTCGAGAGCGAGCCGGGGCGAGGGGCGGCGTTTCGCTTGTACTTCCCTGCCCTGCTGGACGACCAGGTCGAGGTCTTGTCGAGTCTGGGAGAGACACCGGCCGCGGGCAGCGAGACGATTCTCCTGGTGGAGGACGACGGGGCGGTCCGTCGATTGGCGGCCCTGTCGCTAGAGAAGCACGGGTACCGGGTGCTGACGGCTTGTGACGGCGAGGAGGCGGTGCAGATGGCCGAGGGACACGCCGGTCGTATCGACCTCTTGCTGACCGACGTCGTGCTGCCGAACTTGAGCGGACCTCGGTTGGCGGAGCGCATTCACGAGCGCTACCCGGAGGCTGGCGTGCTCTTCGTGAGCGGGTACGCGGACGATCTCCCGGCCCGTCACGGCCTGGTGGCCGACGAGGTGGCGCTGTTACCCAAGCCCTATACGCAGGAAGTGCTGGTGCGGAGGGTCCGGGAGATCCTCGACGAGCTCACAGCGGGACGTGCTGCTGGGTAGAGGAAACGACAATCCCGCCACGGTCGCCGACGGTGGTCGAGCCGTAACGCAAGGCAAACACCTCGGGCAGGGAACGGCCATCGGGCGGGCAGAGCCAGAGGCGCAGCAGGTGGCGCTTGCGCTCAGGCTCCGGCCAGTCTTCGAAAGACGTGCGATCGTGCAGCATCTGGTGGTTGTGCACAAACTGCATGTCTCCCCGTTGCAGTTCCATGTCCAGGTGCAGGTCGGGACTCTCCGCCAGGCTATCGAACAGCGCCATGGCCTCCAACTGGTGTGCGCTGAGGCGAGGCGCTTCCGGGAGCCGCTGCGACGACATGATATAGGTCCGCGAGTAGATGGCCGATAGCTGACCTTCGAACCAGTGGTAGATGGGGATGGGAAAGTAAGGCAGCATGCCGGCCGGCACCTCGCCCCGGCGGTCGGTGGGAAACGGCTCGAAGAGCGTCGGCACCAGGTCGGGACGGCGCTGGCGGAACTCGTTGTAGATGGTTACCGAGGAGACGACGCTGGAGAGCCCGCCCCGGCGGGCGGTCTGCAGGCACAGCAGCCCCACCAGGTCGCAGGAATCGGTATGGTAGTTCTGCCGGGCATTGGTCTGGTAGGTGCGCACGTTGGGGTCAGCGTTGTCTTTGCCCAGGTCTTTGACGTGACTGATAAGCTGCCCGCTGGCGTTCTGCGAGCGGGCCCGGCCCAGCCAGGCGCCGATACCCCAGAAGATGGTGGCGCTATCCTGTATCGAACGGCCCTCGATCGGCAGGCCCCGCAAGACGTGAAAGCCTCGGCCGCGCAGGAGTTCGCGCGACATGTCGTGCAATACGGTGCCGAACCGAGGCAGGTCAAAGTCCGACTTCTGGATGTCCTGGATCGGGACGCCTCGGTGGCGGACGTGTTGGAGGGCAGCCTCGAGTTCGTTGACGTCCGCGGTGGAGAGCGGGTAGATCCAGCGTTCCGGTTGGCGGGCCAGGTCTGGCCCGTACCAAGCAGAGGCGCCTTCAATAGGGCCGTCGGGCTGTCGCGTTTCCAATTACGCCTGGGAGGCGCTCCTTCGGCGCCTCGACTCCGCCAGGCCCAGGGCGGCCAGCAGGAGCAGACTGGCAGTCCGGCCGGTGCGGGGGTCGATTTCGGGCGCCGGTATGACGGCGGGTTTCAGCTCGAAACCAAGGGCTTCCATGTTGTCGAGATCGACCGTGGACAAGGTGGTGGTCTGCCCGGCGGAGAGGAACGCGTTGAACGGGTCCGCTGGGTTACAGGCGGGACACGGGCAAGGATTGCCTAGACGGCACCCCTTATAGTCATCCAGGTCGCCCGAAGTCAGCCCATTGAACTTCACCAGGCTGGTGGTCCCGTTGTTAACGGACAGATAGACACACTTTCCGCCTGCTCCTTTGGCTTTGTCACACCGAACGCCCGGAGCAGAGAAGCGAAAAATGCAGTTGGTGAACAAGTGAGGAGGCGGGCAACAAGCTAGAAAGGTTATCCGGCCTAGCTCCTCTGACATCTCGTGCTCCGCCGTGCCAAAAAAATCGAACTGACCCGCGGGAGTGGAACACGGCGTGAAGGAAAAGCTGATACAGTTATTGATGCAGCCACAGCCGCCATTCCTGTCCGAAAAGAAGATGGTGCCGCACGAAGTGCAACCTTGAGGGAATCCGAGCGCCGTCAAGTTCGCAGCGGTCAGCTCAACGATGCAGCACTTTCCGAACGTCGCCGGGAGGTTGGCCGCGGCCTGGGTCGTGATGGTGGTCGGGCGGGCTGCATAGTCGCGAAGCATAACGCATCGGATGCCGCATGAGATCTTGAGGCAAAAGCCGCAACAGAAGTGGAAAAAGCAAGGAGTATACTTGAACAAGAAAGCGTTAGGCTTATTCGAACCCAGGGCTGTGGAGCTCCAGTCCACACAAAAATGGACAGTGGGGGTACGGCCGACGAAACAAAATTCGTTCCCCAGTTGCGTGGCGGCTTTGCCAAAAGCACACTTTACTTCGCACTGAGTGTATTTACTAGGCATGCAGGCGAAGTTATAGGTGGGAACGATGACCAGGGGGCCGGCGATTGCGGGAGAGGTCCATCCCGCCACGGCCAGCAGGACCAGCAGAGCCAGGATCGCCTGACGACCCCGATGGTTGACCATGTGACTATACCCCCCTGTTCACGTTCCGGGAGAAGGTGGATTCCTTCAAGCCGAGCTCAGCCAACCCCTGCTGCCAGATCCGGGGCGGTTTCAGCCCTGCAGAACAGGAGTCGGGCGCGAGAAGTTGAATAAGCTTCAAGAAGGAGGGGTTTGCTGTGAACGGACTACTCGAGTTTCTGGGCCTGTGGAGAGGCGAGGCACACGGCTTGGAGCCGCAGCCGAGGGTGCAGCCCTCGCACGAGCCGCAACCCTCGGAGGATCGCTTGAAGGCTTCGGTCGACAGCGTCCGGCACAGTGTCGAGGGCGGCCTGGAGCAGGTACTAGAGCGCGTCGCCGTACTGGATCGCGAGCAAAGCGAGCGGGTATCGGCCCTCCAATCGGCCGTCGAAGCCCTGGGATGGCATCTGGAAGCGAGCTGGGTTCGCGAGTTGCTGCCGCTTCTGCACAGCCTGCGAGCCGCAGAAGTAACCCGGCCGACCTGGCGGCATCGCCTGGCCCGCCGACTGACGGGAGGCGCCCCGGACGTCGGTCCCATCCGTCGACAGCTTGAACGCATTCTTGAGCAGCGCGGCTTTAGCGATGCGGACGGTCCTACGACCTTGCACGGCCGGGTCATCGGAGCTCCCGAGCGCTGATCAAAATTCCTGCCAGCTCTATAGGAATGGGGCACGAAACACGAACACCCCTTGAAGAAAATTCTTCAGGCGGGAGCGGCCCATGCGAGAGACCTTCGTCGCCATCGACTTCGAGACCGCGGATTATGGGGCAGACAGCGCTTGTGCGGTGGCCCTGGTACGAGTGGAGAACGGCCACGTCGTCAGCCGCGCGGCACGGCTGATTCGGCCGCCGCGGCGTTACTTCCAGTTCAGCTACATCCACGGCATCACGTGGCGGGACGTCCAGCGCGAACCCCGATTTGCCGAGGTCTGGCCCTCCCTGCGGCCCATGCTGGAGGGAGCGACCTTTCTGGCCGCACACAACGCGGCCTTCGATAGACGAGTGCTGGAGGCCTGTTGCCGTGCGGCGGGTCTCGATAGTCCCGGGCTGCCTTTCGAATGCACCGTCCGACTGGCCCGTCGGACGTGGGGCGTGCGGCCCACAAAACTTCCCAACGTCTGTGACTACCTGGGGCTCTCCCTGCGGCATCACGATCCCGCTTCCGATGCCGAGGCCTGTGCGCTCATCGTGGTGCGGGCAAGCCAGGCCGGACTCCAAAAGACCGGCTGAAGGAATTCAGCCAAAAGCTGGAAGAGAACCAGGCGGTCAACATCGCTGAAAGGATTCCCCGGTTTGATCGATATTGCGCCTGCCGTGTGCAGGTTGGGTTTGCGGTTGACGCCACAGGGGCGGCTCCTGCTGGACAGCTCCGGGGAGGGTCCGGAGTTGGATGCCCGTGCGGCGGAACGAGTCGGTGAGGCATTTGCCGGGGGGGCCGGCGCCGGTCTCATGCGGCTGGGGGCCGGCGAGGTCGGCCAGGCTTTGCCCCCTGTCTTCCGCTGGTGGCGCGACTTCGCGGTGCGCTACGTGGAGGCACTCTGCTTGCAAGCTTCGGACGAGGTGGCGGCCCCGTCCGATACGGATCTTGCCGCTCTTGCGCTCACTGCACCCGTGATGACGGGGGCGGAGTATCTGACGGCAGACGTCTTGCGCAGCTTATGGGCAGAGCTGGCTGCCGCCTTTTCCGCCGCCCTGCGGGCGGCTCGAACAGACCTGCAGTCATTCTTGAAAGGGCTGAATCCGGCTTGGAATCTGGTCGGGCGAGTTCATTTCAATCTGGCTGAAAACCGGCGAGACCC
>DASYBA010000616.1:0-10557 GCA_036501005.1 Candidatus Xenobia bacterium
CGACCGAGATAGAGCACGCCCAGAATGCGCTCCGCATCGACCAGCGGAATGACGACCGCACTCTTCTCATAGCTGACCAGGCTGGACAACGGCTCGCCGTCGACCATGGTGGTCTCGTTGTCGATCTTGACTGGCTGCTGACGGGAGGCGACCCAGCCCGGCACGCCCTCACCGATCTTGAAGCTGTAGTTGGTGAAGAACGTCTGGTACGGCCCGGCCGCCGCTTCGGGGAAGAGCTCGGGCGGGTTTTGCGCCTCGTCGACGATGAACAGGATGCCCGTCTGTGAGCGGACGAGCTTCAGGGCCCCCTGCAGCACCGTCAGGAGCGTCTCGTCGATATGGATGGTCTTGTGCAGCTCGCGGGTGATGTCGACCAGCACGGTGACCCGGTCCAACAGGTGGTGGAGCTGGTCGATCTCGGCCTTGAGCTCTTCCACCTCCCGCTTGTGCACCTGGCCCGTCTGCTGCTCTTTCTTTTGCGACATCTGCTGCATGGCCTGGACCTGGGCCTTCTTCTCGTGCAGCTCCTTGTGCACGCCCTCCAACTCGTCCTTGGTTTCCTGCAGATCGCGCTCGGTCTTGTCCAGTTGTTGCTGGCGAGTCTCGGCCAGCAGCAGGGCGTCTCGCACGTCTCGGCCCGAGTCGTCCAGCCGGTCCTTGAGCTGCTTGGCGACGTCGTAGGCCTCATCCCTTATTTTGGCGATGTCGCCTTCGTCGTTGCGAATGCTGCTGACGATCCAGGTAAACAGGGCGGTAACGAACACCGTGACCACCATCTGGTTGGCCTGGGCGAACACCAGGGCGTTCAAAAGCGGCACGACGGCTGCCTTCGGATCGGTAGGGTTGCTGTTCTGCCCCCACACGTTGAAGGCATGCCATACGCCTCCGCCGACCGTGAAGATGATGCTCGCGATGGCGGTCAGGAACCCGGCGAAGCTGCCAAAGTAATAGGCCGCCTCGGCTACGGGCAGGACCGCCCCCAGCATGAAATAGCCCATGGAGAAGCACCAGGCCAGGCCCCCCCCAACCGCCACGTCGATAAAGATGAGGGGCACGGCCGCCGCCGTGCTCTCGATCTTGCCCGCCATCGTGCTGAGGATGCCCTCCACCACGACGACCATGAAGATGGTAAAGATGGGCGGGACGCCGAGGCTGTGGTAGAGGAGCGGATTGGGGCGGTGCCCCAGGGTCAGGATGAGGCCGAGCGCGATCGAGAGCCAGCGAAAGCCTACCAGAAAGGCCCTCACTCGCTTGGCTGGTCCGGTCAAGCCCTCCGCGTCGGCCACGATTTACCTCAAATACGAGCGCCTCGGCTGTCCGCCGAGGGAGAACCGTAGGGTTCCACCAAACCCGCAGGGGTCCTCCGGGGCGCCGTGACGCCGTCAGGCGTCCTCTGGCGTGGGGAGCGGCTCGCCGAACAGGAACTTCCAGTTGACCTCCATCTGGTCGCGGATTCTGGGCGTTTCCAAGAAGGGACGACCGGCAGTCACGAGTCGGCGCCGGACTGCCGCCCGTTCGAGATGTCGGCCCAATACCTCCAGGTCCAGGCGGTGCTTTTCCTGTTTGCTGGAGAGCTTGCTGACGAAGATGTCTATCGGATCGGCCATCTGTACGGTGAGTCTGCCAAAGGTGCCAAAAAAGGAAACCCGGTCTTGCCAACCGACGGGAAGATAGTGCCGTTGGACGTGCCCTAACGATATGCCGTAAAGACGCTTGATCTTGTCAAGGACTTCACGCTCGGTCCTGATTGGCTCCGGTACCTCATCGACCACATCGATGTCAAGGGTCGGTCTTGAGGTCAGTTCCAGCACAATAGTGGGAATCGAGCCTGCCACGTAGATGGTGACCGGCTTGCGGAGCCGCTCTCCTATCAAGGCAAAGATGCGCGCCACGTCTTCACGTCTGATTGGGTCCACCAGTCGCCTCCTGATATAGCCGAAGCCGATGCGGCCGAGTCTCTCGTGCAGAATCCCGTCCAGTTTGCTCCGCACAGGACTCTGGTCGACCCAGCGCCGAAAGGCAGCGGGTCCCCAGTACTTTTCGAGCGCCCGGCAACAATCCCTCGTCAGCAGACGGGTGCGAAAGTCAGGCTGTTCGCGATGGCGCAGGTCTTCCTGAATGGCGTCAGCGAGCCGATCAGCGTCGATATACGGCTGGCACCACACCATCGCCCAAGGATCTCTCTTCACCATGCTGCTTTGATTTCCGGGCAGGCCTGCCACTTCCTCCACCGAACCCCGGCGGCATGGATGCTGCGCTGGCCCACATCCGACGGCGGGCCGGGAAGGCCCACTCCGGGGACGTGGAACGGGCCACCCGGGTGCTGTCGGGCACGAACATGGATTCCGCCGATCTCGTCGAATCTCTCTTCCGACACGCCCGCGTTGCCCTTAACTTCCACCCCGACCGCCTGTTGGACAACGGCCTTACGGTGGCCCAGGGTCTGCTGGCCGATGGCCGGTATCGAAGCCAGTTTGACACCGGTATATCGAATGGGGGCCGGACGGCGTACCCGGGAGGCGACCGCCATGCCTGGGAGCAGGCGCTCTTCGGCGGGGGCTACCCAGATTTGAACGAACGCCCCAAGTACGGTGCCCTCAACCTCATGCACTACGCGGACGGACCCGCCCCTCGCTTCGGTTCGTGTCACTTCGTCCTGCATGCCCACATGCACGACCGCTGCACCTATACCTTTGGCGATAGCCATGGAGCCCCATCCGACGTCGGTACCCGAGACGCTTTTCTGAGCGTCCTGGCCGGCCTGCTGGAAACCGTCGACCAGACGGGCAACGCGGTTGGACGGTTCGATACGACCGTTCCCGAGCTGCTCCTGGCCATGCGAGAACCTCGCCCTGCCGTCATGGGCGCGGTCCTCGACCACTACATCGAAGCCCAGGTGCACGGCCCCATCGCCCTGCACACCGACGTCGAACGCCTGGTCGTGGATCCGTCGTTCCAGGGCACGGCAACGGGAAACCTGCTCGTGGCTCTGGGCCTTCCCCTGTCGTACCACGAGGGGTTTCAACTGCCCGCCCGGGACGTCCCCGAAGCTTTTCGAGGACCGGCCATTCCGCCACTGGCCGCCCGTATCGCACGCGACTACCGCGACCCGATCGACGCAGCCACCATCGGCGAAGCCGCTGCCCATCTGCCCCGGGACCCCGAGACGCTGCAGCACGTCAAGCAACTGTGGCACGTTCTGGTGCAGCATGGAAGGCCCTGGCGGACGGGGGCCTAACTTACCCGATTCCATGGCTCTGCTGGAAACGCTGGAAAGGCTGGTCGGCCCACGGCTGGACGAGCTCCTCAAAAGACCCTCGCCCACCATGTCGGGCGTGAGCCGGGGTGCCCGTCCCTGGCTCCTCGGCCTGCTCATTCCCCGACTGCAGGGGCCTGTGCTGTGGACCCTGCCCGGCCGGGAGGTGGCCGAGAAGCTCCTCGAAGACGCGGCCCTATTCCGTCTTGCGCCAGGTGGCGACCGCCCTCTCCTGTTGTTTCCCGAGCCGGAGGACCCTCGGTTTGAGGCCGGCACGGCCGATCCGGCCCGCCTCCAGGTGCTCCAGCACTTGCAGCAAGGCGACCCGGCTGTCATCCTGGCGCCTCTCCGGGGCATCCTGACCCGCACCCTCCGACCCGACCGCCTGGCCCACGAAGCCCGCCATCTCCGCCTGGGCGACAGCGTCGACACCGACGAGCTGCACCAGTACCTGGTGTCGGCCGGCTACCAACGAACGGCCATGGTCGAACGGCGAGGCGAGTTCTCGCAGCGGGGCGGCATTCTTGACATCTACAGTGCCACCGGCGAGCCTTGTCGGATTGAGCTCTTTGGCGACACCATCGATTCGATACGGACCTTCAACCTGGACACGCAGCGGTCGGTCGACAAGAAAGACCGTATCGACCTCCTGCCCATGCGGGAGGACGCCACCGAGGCCTGGTTGACCGAATACTTTCCCGATCGGGCGTGGATGGTGGTCGATGAGCCGGCGGTCCAGAAGCTCAACGCGGTGGAGTGGATGGAGACCGACGGCGACGAAGGATGGCTCCACCTGCAGGCGCAGGAGAAGCGGTTTCGCCGCCTGGCCATCGCGTCGTGGGGGGCCGATACGGGCGACTTCGATCTCGGTACCGAGCCGTGCCCCTCCTATGGGTCTTCCATGGAGAACCTCATGGCCGACGTCAAAGCCCGCCAGCAGCGAGGCGAGGCTATCGCCATCATCAGCCAGCAGGCGACCCGTCTTCGCGAGTTGCTGTCGGGCGAGGGCGTGCCCATCCTCACCGAGCCGCCCGGCCGATTGCGCGAGGGCGACGTCTGGATCGAGCACGGGGCCGAGAACGAAGGGTTCATTCTCAAAGACCGTCTGACCGTCGTCTGCATCACCGACCGCGAGCTGGTGGGCACGACCCGGCGGCGGCGCGCCGTCGGTCCCGGCGAGCGCAGCACCCGCACCCAGTTGGAGGACCTCAAGCCCGGCGACTACGTCGTGCACGTGCAGCACGGCATCGGCCAGTTCCGCGGCGTGGAGCAGCGGACGGTGGAGGGTCGGCGCCGGGACCTGGTGCGGCTGGATTATGCCAAGGGTGACGGGCTCTACCTGCCCGTCGAGCAGATGGACCTCATCCAGAAGTACCTGGGGGCCGACGCCAACGCAGTTCCGACGCTGTCCCGCCTGGGCGGCCAGGACTGGACCCGCACCCGCCGCAAGGCGAAAGAGAGCGCACAGGCCATCGCCCGCGAGCTCATCAAGCTGTACGCGGAACGGCAGAGCCGCCCCGGCTACGCCTTTGCACCCGACACGCACTGGCAGGGCGAGATGGAGGCCGCGTTTCCGTTCGAGGAGACGGCGGATCAACAGAACGCTATCGACGAGACCAAAGTCGATATGGAGACCGCCCGCCCCATGGACCGCCTGGTGTGCGGCGACGCCGGGTTCGGCAAGACCGAAGTGGCCCTGCGGGCGGCCTTCAAGGCGGTGATGGGGGGCCAGCAGGTCGGCGTGCTGGTGCCCACCACCATCCTGGCCCAGCAGCACTACCAGACGTTCAAGGAGCGCCTGGCGGCCTTTCCCGTGAAGATCGACGTATTGAGTCGCTTTCGCACCGCCAAGGAGCAGCGGGACGTGTTGGAAGCGGTCGAAGCGGGCACCGTCGACATCGTGGTGGGCACCCACCGACTGCTGCAGAAAGACGTCAAGTTCAAGAACCTGGGGCTGGTCGTGGTCGACGAGGAGCAGCACTTCGGGGTGGTGCACAAGGAGAAGCTGCGGGAGTTGACCCAGACGGTCGATACACTGACGCTGACGGCCACGCCCATTCCTCGTACGTTGCACATGGCGCTGTCCGGCATTCGGGATCTGTCGGTCATCAAGACACCCCCCGAGGATCGCCTGCCCATCAAGACGTATCTTCTCGAACGGTCGGAAGAGGTGTTGGCCGGCGCCATCATCCGGGAGTTGCAGCGGGAAGGCCAGGTGTATGTCCTGTTCAATCGTGTGCGGGGCATCCAGAAGATGGCGGCCGACGTGCGGCGCCTGGTGCCCAAAGCGCGGGTGGCGGTGGGCCACGGCCAGATGCACGAAGACGACCTGGAGCGGGTCATGATGGACTTTCTCCAGGGCCAGTACGACGTTCTGGTGTGCACGACCATTATCGAAAGCGGCCTGGACATATCGAACGCCAACACCATCATCATCCAGGATGCCCAGAACTTCGGCCTCGCCCAGTTGTACCAGATCCGGGGACGAGTCGGTCGGGGCCACCGCCAGGCCTACGCCTACCTGCTCTATCCACCGCACCGCAGCTTGACGGAAGTGGCCGAGCAGCGGCTGGAAACGATACGCGAGTTCACCCAGGTCGGGTCGGGGTTCCAGATCGCCATGCGCGACTTGGAGTTCCGTGGGGCCGGCAACCTGCTGGGGGCGGAACAGAGCGGCTTCATCGCTGACGTGGGCTTCGACCTCTATATGCAACTCTTGAGCGAGGCGGTCGAGGAGCTCAAGGGACGACCGGCGCCCGTCCCCCGCAGCGCAGGGCCGGTGCTGGACCTTCCGCTCGACGCCTTCCTGCCGGCCGACTACGTGCAGAATCATCGCCAGAAAGTGACGCTCTACAAGCGGCTGGCGGAGGTGCGTACTCGAGAGGAAGCGCTGGCGATCGAAGAGGAGATGCGGGATCGATATGGTCCGATACCGGTGCCCGCTGCCAACCTGGTGCGAGTGGTGGAGGTCAAGCTGCTGGCCATGCAGGTGGGGGCGCCGTCCATCAAGTTCATGGGCAACACGGCGCTGGTGCCGGTGCCGTTCATCGGAGCCCTCGACCGGCGCCAACTCGGAGAGGTCTTCCGCGCCAGCGGCATCACCGCGGTGTACAAGGACCACCAGCTTATCCTGGTGGAGCTGTTGTCCCATGCCGACTGGGTCCAACGGCTTATCGCGGCCATCACGCGCACGGTGGCGTTCGCAAGATCTTGACGCATGGTCACAAGTTTTGCAGGCTGCTAAACAAACTGCAACATCCCGATGCTAGGATGGATGCATGCAGATCTCCATCGCGGGTATCGCCCATGCCGTGAAGGCTCGGCTGACGGGGGGCTCCGAGACCGCCCCGCCCGACAGCGAGCCAGCCCCCCAGTCACCGGCCGAGTCGCTGACCCTGAGTAGACCAGCGCCCCCACCGGCGACGGCCCCGGCGGCCTCTCCAACAGTGGCCCCGGCGGCACCCCGCCCAGCCTACCAGGCGCCCGCCGGCACGCACGGACCCCTGCTGGAGACGTCGGACCCGGGCCTGGTGCACGCGGTCGCGGATGCCATGAGCCACGCGCCCCCGCAGCATTGGGGTTCCCTGGCGGAACTGGCGGGCATCCACGCGGGAGACGGTGTCGGTCCGATACAAGAATGGGCCGACCCGCGGTCGGGTACCTGGCAGGTCGGACAGGCCCTCTCTCTGCAACAAGCCGGGCGTGCCGACCTGGCCCAGAGCATCTTGAGTGGCCACTCCGGGGGACTGCTGGGAAAAGACGTGGTCAAGCCCCTGCTGCACAACGAGGCGGCGGGTGCGGCGTTCGACAGCCACTACGCCCACCGTCCCATCCTGCACGACGACGGATTCAACCCTCACGAGAGGAGGCCCCACGCGGTCGACCTGGATGGCAAGAAGGTGGCTTTTCTGTATCAGGACGAGGCCACCGGTCTGGCCCACGAGGTGCGGGGCAAGGTCGTGGCGCAAGACCCGAACCGGGCTCTCTTTACGCTGCAAGGCGACCCCGCACACCAGTTCAACCTCAACAGCATCAACCACCTGGCTAAGCTGCCGACGTGGCGGTCGATGCCCAGCGCCCCAGCCGTCGACCCCCAGATGCCTCCCCCGGGCAGACCCGAGCCCAGCGCTCCGTTGACCCAGGACGACGTGCTGAACGTCGTGTCCTGGCCCGGCATGCCATCACACGAGACGCAGGCCCTGCTGGAACGATACGGGGTTCATCCCAACCAGGCGACCCAGGGGTACCAACCCGAGGATCGGACCGACTGGCGGCTGGGTCAGGGCCTCGCGCTCATCCAGCAGGGCCATCCCGAATGGGGGCAACGGGCCTTGAGCGGCGGTCTGGACCAGTGGGCCGGTCAGGAGACCCTCCCGAAGTTGCAACAGGATGTGGAGACGGCCAACCGCTTCGATCAGAAGTACCATGCGGCAGGGTGGACCCTGTCTCGCCAGCACAGCCCGAGCTTCCATCCTGCCGAGTTCGACGGCCGTACCGTGGCGTTTCTGGATCGTAACCCCGAGTCGGGACAACTGGAGGAGTACCGCGGGATCGCCCGGGCCGCAGACCCGCGGCGGACCGCCTTGTTCACCGTCGACACGCAGCCCGGCCGCCAGTTCAACAACAACTTTATCGACCACCTGGCGGTCCAGAACTCGTAAATAAAAAGAGGCTGCCCTTGAGGGCAGCCTCTTGCAAATCTGGTGCTTCAGTGGGTGGCTGCGGCCATCTCCTTCTCGGGGGAGGCGCTGCTAGCGGAGGCGCTGCTCGACGTCGAGCCGATGCGCATGGCGTAGAACGACCGCCACACGAAGACCAGGGCAATCAGGAAGAACACGAGGGACAGCACGTGGGCGACGCCCTGATCCATGTCCACGGCGATTTCGACGGCCAAGAGGCCGAAGAGCGTCGTGAACTTGATGATCGGGTTGAGCGCCACCGAAGACGTGTCCTTGTAAGGATCGCCGACCGTGTCGCCGACCACCGTGGCGGCGTGGAGGGGCGTGCCCTTCTCCTTCAGTTCGACTTCCACCACCTTCTTGGCGTTGTCCCACGAACCGCCCGCGTTCGCCATGTAGATGGCGTTGAACAGACCGAAGAGGGCAATCGACATCAGGTAGGCGACAAAGAAATAGGGATTGAGCATAGCGAACGACAGAGCCAGGCAGAAGATGACGATGAAGATATTGATCATGCCCTTCTGCGCAAACTCGGTGCAGATTTGCACGACCTTGCGGCTGTCGTCGACGTTCGCCTTGGTGGTCTCCATGTCGAGCTTGATGTTCGCTTTGATGAACTCCACGGCTCGATAGGCGCCGGTCGTCACGGCCTGCATGGAAGCGCCGCAGAACCAGGAGACGACGGCCCCCCCGCAGGCCAGGCCCAGGATATTCATGGGCGCCACCAGGTTCAACGACGTGTCCGCCTCGATCCCAAACTTCTTCTTCAACAGCAGGATGATCGAGAAGATCATGGTCGTGGCCCCCACCACGGCGGTGCCGATCAGCACCGGCTTGGCCGTGGCCTTGAAGGTGTTGCCGGCGCCGTCGTTCTCTTCCAGGAAGTGCTTGGCGTGGTCGAAGTCGGGCTTGAAACCGAACTCCTTCTCAATCACGTTGTGCACGTCCGGAACCTGTTCGATGAGGGATAGTTCGTACACCGACTGAGCGTTGTCCGTCACCGGACCGTAGCTGTCGACCGCAATCGTAACGGGGCCCATGCCGAGGAAGCCGAAGGCGACCAGGCCGAAGGCGAACACGGAAATGTAAGTAGCGAACCCTTCGCCCATCAAGGGGCTCAGGCCCAGCAGGCTGACCATGTAGGCAACACCCATCAGGATGGCGATGGTGATCCCCATCCAGAAGGCGCTGAAGTTACCGGCCACCATCCCGGATAAAATGGTCAACGAGGCGCCGCCTTCCCGGCTGGACGACACGATTTCTGCGACATGGGCGCTGCTGGCCGAAGTGAACACCTTGGTGAGCTCGGGAATGACCGCGGCGGCCAGAGTGCCACAACTGATGATGCTCGCAAGCTTCCACCACGTGCCCTCCGGCACGCCGCTGAAGTCGGCCAGCATGAAGTAGCTCACGCCGTACGTCACGGCGATGGAGATGAGCGAAGTCAACCAGACCAGCACGGTCAGTGGCCCTTCGAAATCCATCTTGTCGGCGTTGGCATACTTGCCCTTGGCCAGGAAGTCGTTGATGAAGAACGATACCAGGGAGGTCACGATCATCAAAATGCGCATGACGAAAATCCAGATGATCATGGCCGATTGGTACTGCGGCGCGAACGCCAACACGATGAAGACGATGAGCGCAACGCCCGTCACGCCGTACGTCTCGAAGCCGTCGGCGGTAGGGCCCACGCTGTCACCGGCATTGTCACCGGTGCAGTCAGCAATGACGCCGGGGTTGCGGGCATCGTCTTCCTTGATGTTGAAGACGATTTTCATCAAGTCCGATCCGATATCGGCAATTTTGGTGAAGATACCGCCGCAAATGCGGAGAACGCTGGCGCCTAGCGACTCGCCGATGGCGAAACCAATGAAGGATGGTCCCACGACGTCTCGAGGCAGGAACAGCATGATGATGAGCATCATGATGAGCTCGACGCAGACCAGCAACATGCCGATGCTCATGCCCGACTGCAGAGGAATAGCATAGACCGGGAACGGCTTGCCGCGCAAGGACGAGAAGGCGGTACGGGAGTTGGCCAGCGTATTGATCCGAATGCCGAACCAAGCCACCCCGCAGCTCCCCAGGATGCCGACGATCGACATGATCAATACGATCACGACGTTGCCGAACGGCATGCTGCGCAACACGAGGAAGTAGTATGTCATGCAGATGGCAATGGCCACCCACAAACCCGCCAGGAACTTGCCCTGCTGAAAAAGATAGGTCTTGCACGTCTCATAGATGACGGCGGAGATTTCCAGCATCGACTTGTGGGCCGGCAGGTTCTTGACCTGGGTATACTGCCACAGGCCGAACAGCCCGCCGAGGACGCAGACCGCCAGGCCCACCTTGAGCATCAGCACGCCGTTGATGCCCCCGAACGTGACGGTGTCGAAATCATTGGGCAGATTGAGGCTCGACTCGTCCGCCCAGGCCCGGGCGGTGCACGCCCACATCAAGGCCATGGCGGTCAGGGCCGGTACGCCTAGAAGGCGCTTCCGTAAGAACCCGATTCCAGAACTCACAAGTGTCTTTCTCCTTTGGTCTAAGCAACCGACCTGGGTCGGTCGGTCAATTGAAATTCTTTAGCGGCCCATGAAAGGCGCCGACAGTATAGCA
>DASYBA010000617.1:0-3452 GCA_036501005.1 Candidatus Xenobia bacterium
CACGGTCAGGTTGTCGAACATGAGACCGAAGAAACCGTTGATGTCTCCCGACACGAACCACTGCCGGCTCTCCCTGGCCTGTACGCTCATGTGTTGACTCCCCTCGCCTTGAATGCGAGTCTACTTCCCCCTGCCCGCCGCAACCCCCTGGTAGAGGATTTCTCAGCATAGGAACGGAAGCCACGCCAGTTCATGAAGGCTTATGCATGGCTTGTCCTGCCTCTCTTCTGGGGCACCATCCTCTTCACCGGCTGCACCCAGCAACCGTACGAAGGCAGCGCCAGCACCGGGTTCATCAACCCTCCCTCGAACGGCAAGCTGCGCATCGCCATCGTCACTGACAAAGGCGGCCTGGGCGACCAGTCGTTCAACGACTCCGCGTACCAGGGGCTCAAGCAAGCCGAGGCCGAGCTGGGCATCGACCCGACGGTCATGCAGAGCAAAGAAGAAGCCGACTTCGAAAAGAACCTGCGCACCTGCGCCCAAGCCCACTTCGACCTCACCATCGCAGTCGGCATCGCCCTCACCGACGCCGTCAAGTCGGTCGCCGGCCAGTACCCCGACGTCAAGTTTGGCCTGGTCGACGGGACGGTCGACGGCATGAAGAACGTCACCTGCCTCACGTTCAAAGAGGAGGAAGGCTCCTTCCTGGTGGGCGCTCTGGCGGGCATGATGACGAAGTCGAACAAGACCAGCTTCATCGGCGGTCGCGCCATCCCGCTCATCTTGAAGTTCGCCTCCGGCTATGAGGCGGGTGTCGAAGAAGTCAACCCCAAGGCGACCACCATCGAAGGCTTTACCGGCAAGTGGGACGACCCGGGCCTGGGCAAGGAGATGGCCGACGCCCAGTACGCGCAGGGCATCGACATCATCTATGCGGCGGCCGGTGCCTGCAACCAGGGCGTCATCGAGGCCTCGAAAGAGAAAGGCCCAGGCTTCTGGTCCATCGGCGTCGACTCGGACGAAGACTTCCTGGGCACCGCGGACCCAACGAATCCAGCGCCGCCCGGGCGCTGCCTGACCAGCATGGTCAAGCACGTCGACCTGGCCGTATTCAACACCATCAGAGACCTCAAGGCGGGCCAGTTCCATCCCGGCAAGGTGACGTTCGGCCTCAAAGAGGGCGGCGTCAGCCTGAGCGACATGAAGTATACCCGGCAGGACGTGCCGCCCGCCGATCTGACCCGTATCGAACAGTTGAAAGCCGACATCATTGCGGGCAAGATCAAGGTGCCCACCAGCCACGACGAGCTGAAAGCGTTCAAACCGTGAACGCGGTAGAAATGCGGGGCATCACCAAGCGGTTTCCCGGCATCATTGCCAACGATCGCGTCGATCTCCAGGTCGAACAAGGCGAGATCCATGCCCTGGTGGGCGAGAACGGCGCCGGCAAGACGACGCTCATGAACATCCTGTACGGTCTCTACCAGCCGGATGAGGGCGAGATGCTGTTGCACGGCGAGAAGGCTGTTCTGCAGAGCCCCCGCGATGCGATAAAGCACCGGGTCGGCATGGTCCACCAGCACTTCATGCTGGTGGAACCCCTCACCATCGTCGAGAACATTGTGCTGGGCAGCGAACCCACCTCTGGGCTCTGGCTGGATCGCCGCAAAGCCTACGATCAGGTCAGGCGGCTCTCGGAGGCTTACGGGCTCAAGGTCGACGCGTTGGCCCGGGTCGAAGACACCGTGGTCGGCATGCAACAGCGAGCCGAAATCCTCAAGCTTCTCTATCGGGGCGCCGACATTCTCATCTTCGACGAGCCCACCGCGGTGCTGACCCCCCAGGAGACCGAGGAGCTCTTCAAGATCCTGCGCAAGCTGGCCTCCGACGGCAAGACCATTCTCTTCATCACCCACAAGCTCAAGGAGATCAAGGCCGTCACCAACCGCATCACCATCATGCGCATGGGCAAGGTGGTCGGCCACCTGGTCACGGCCGATACGACGGAAAACGAGATCGCCTCGGAGATGGTGGGCCGCGAGGTCAACCTCAAAGTCGAGAAGACTCCCCCGAAACTGGGCGACGTCATCCTCAAGGTCAACGCCCTCGAGGCCAATTCCGATAGAAACCTCCCCGCCCTGAAAAAGCTGACCCTGGAGGTGCGGGCCGGGGAGATCCTGGGCATCGCCGGGGTGGCCGGCAACGGTCAGACAGAGCTCGCCGAAGCGCTCACCGGCCTCCGACCGACGCGAGGTGGGCGCATTCTCCTCAAGGGCCGCGACATCACCGACTTGACCGTGGCGGGCAAGATCCAGGCCGGCATGGCGCACGTCGTCGGCATCGCCCACATTCCCGAGGATCGCCACAAACGAGGCCTGGTTCTCGACTACTCCGTCGCTCTCAACCTCATCCTCGGCAACCAGCGCAAGCCCCCCTTCGCCCACGGGCTCCTGCTGGACTCTCCCGCCATCTCCCAGAACGCCCAGACCATGATCGAAGGGTTCGACATTCGCACCCCTAGTGCCGACACGCCCTCTCGCGCCCTGTCGGGCGGCAACCAACAGAAGATCATCATCGCTCGGGAGTTCAGCCGGGACCCGACGCTTCTGGTCGTCGTCCAGCCCACCCGGGGCGTCGACGTCGGCGCTATCGAATTCATCCACAAGCGCCTCATCGAAAAGCGGGACCAGGGCAAGGCCATCCTTCTCATCTCCATGGAACTGGAGGAGATCCTGGCCCTGTCGGATCGCATCGCCGTCCTCTACGAGGGCGAGGTGGTCGGCCTGGTCGACGCGGATAAAACGACCGAACCGGAGCTCGGATTTCTCATGGCCGGCGGCGGGAAGACAGCAGCATGAACAAACGGGTTGTCAACGAAATCCTGACCTCGGTGGTGGCCCTCGTGCTGGCGTTGGCCGTGGCCGGGCTGGCCGTGCTGCTGGCCGGCCACAACCCCCTGGTGGCCGTACAGGCGCTCCTCCATGGCGCCTTCGGCAGCGCCGAGAACATCGGCGACACCATCAACCGCACCACGCCCCTCATCTTGACCGGCCTGGCGGTGGCCTTTGCCTTCCGCAGCGGCCTGTTCAACATTGGCGGCGAGGGCCAGTACCTGCTGGGCGGCATGGGAGCGGTGGCTGCCGCGATCGCGTTTCCCCATCTCTCGCCCTTCCTGCTGGTACCGCTCTCACTGATCTGCGGGGCCGCCGCCGGAGCCATCTGGGGCGCCCTGGCCGCGTGGCTCAAGTCCCGCTTCGGGGTGCACGAGGTCATCAGCACCATCATGCTGAACTGGTGCGCCTTCTATCTCGTCAGCTTCCTGGTGACCGGGACCTCTCTCAAAGACCCGGTGGGGGGAGAAGGCACCTACAAAGTGCCCCTCACGGGTGTCGTGCCCCGCTTGATCGGCACCAACATCTACACCGGCATCTTCGTGGCTCTGGCGTTGGCCGCGCTGGTCTGGTTCATCTTGAAACGCACCTGGGTCGGGTATGAGATCGGCGCGGCTG
>DASYBA010000618.1:0-9597 GCA_036501005.1 Candidatus Xenobia bacterium
GGGGCCCGACGATACCCTCCGCTACTCGAGATTGTTGGCCTTGTGGCTCTTCATCGCCTCACGTCCGGCCGGGCCAGACACCGCCATCTCCGGACCAGGGGTGTGTCCCATGTAGTTTCCGATAGACGTCGTCGGCATGACCCCCCCAATGAAGAAGGGTGCCCCGATGGCCATGTTGGGAGCCGATACGACCCCTCGCTCGGCCAGCAGCATGGCGATGTAATGCCGCACCGCTTCTTGATCCGTCAGCCCCAGGGCGCGTAGCGAGATGAGCGTGCGCATGCGCTCGTCACGGGGCATCACGAGGACTTTCACCATGTTGAGGTGGATGCCGTAGGTGGCCAGGAACTCCTGCAGGTGTTGGTGCACCAGCTCGGTCAGCTCGTGGATCTTCTCGTTGATCTGCTCGAGGGGCGTCAACTGGATGATCTGGTTGATGGACTGCTCGATGACCGGGCCGGCATATTTGTTCACGTCGTCGACCGTCAGGGCGTGGCCGGCGTACGGCATGTGTTGGACCAGAAGAGATGCATCCTGGGGCGTCTCGACGTGGATGTAATAATCTACGGTGTAGGACAGCTCGGCCATTTCTCGGGAGAGCGCCATGCCGGTCGTCTTGACCACCAGCTTGGCCCGGTTGACGTAGATGGCCTCGTACTGCCAAGGGCTGGCCCCCCCGTAGAACGCCTGCTGGATGCTGCCCAGCAGAATTTTCTGCGGCGTCTCGACCGTGTACTGGCCGGTCTCGTAGATATTTAGAATGGCCCCCCGGCTCTTCAAGACACAGAAGTGGTTGCTCTCCACCGTCAAGAGCGAACCGTTCATGATGTCGTTGTTGGGGTAGTGCCACAGAATGATGTTGGGGCCCATGACCTCCTGGCCGTCGGCCAGCAAGGTCGAAATGACGCTCCGGATGCCGCCCATGGTTTGGTCCTCCGCTTCGCTTGTTAGAACGGCGCGCTAGTTAGTCATGGCCAAAACCGTTCCCTGCGTCTGCCAGGGTCGGGCCAGCATCATCGCCATTCTGGCGGCGATGCTGGTGCCGAACTTCATCCGGGCTCGAGCCCAGGGACAGTTGACGTCTTGCGAATCCAATGAAGAAAATTCTGGCGACGGGCGTGGTGCACTCCTCGGTGCTTGGCCTGGAGAACTACCCCCAGTATGACTCGACTCAGGGCTTGGTCACCGGGCACTAATGCCGAGGGAGGGAGCGGATGAGTCCCCTCATCTGTCGTCCGCTAGCAAGATTTCGAATCTCCCCCTTGGCTCGAGGGCCAAGGTTTTTTTTTTTCTACAGCGACAGCAGGTCAGTGGCCTCGGTGAACGGGTGGGGCGGCAGCTCCGGGTTGCCGGGGCGGCGCATGACGACGACCTGCAGGCCAGCCTGCCGGGCGGCTTCGGCTTCATCGAGCACGTCAGTGGCAAACGTGATGGTCTCAGGGCCAGCCCCCATGCGCTCCGCGATGCGCCGATAGCTGTCCGGCTCCCGCTTGGACCCGATGCGAGTGTCGAAGTAGCCGGCCAGGTCGCTGGTCAGATCGCCGTGGGTACTGTGTCGCATCAACAACTGCTGGGCTTCGACGCTCCCGCTGGAGAAGATGTAGGCGGGCCGTGCCTGGCCGGCCCAGCGGTGGAGCGCGGCCGGGACGTCTTCGTAGACGACGCCCTGCAGCTCACCTCGCTGGTAGCCATCCCGCCACACCAGACCCTGCAGCGTTTTGAGGCAAGTCACTTTCCGATCGGCATCCATGTAGGTCAGAGCATTGGCCAGCACGGCCTGGCGCTGCTGTGCGGGGTTGCCTTGCACGGCCACGCCCATGCCGTCGACTTGCACCTGCTCGGCGAAGGCCTGCGCGCACGACTGCACCTCCGCCTCGCTCCAGCCTGCCCGGAGAAAATCGGCGAGGTGCTGGCGAGCGTACGGGAACAGCACCTCGTAGACAAAGGTGATGGGCGTAGTCGTCCCCTCGATGTCCAGCAAGATGGGCATGGGCGCCAGCACGTTCTGGGGGGGTCTCGCCTTTCCTGCGCTTGGACCCAGTAGGTTTGTACTAAGCGATTGGAGCCATTGTAGACCCTTGCCTCATTCACTATATTATGCATGACGCTGACCCAGACGGTTCGTCGAGACCTCGAAGGAGTCTCTGGGTACTCAGTGCGCGAAGGGGAGGAAACATGAGAAAAGTATCACGGAGACTGCAAGGCTTCACCCTCATCGAGCTGATGATCGTCATTGCGATCATCGCTATTCTGGCGGCCATCCTCGTCCCGAACTTCATTCGGGCTCGTGCCCAGGGTCAGTTGACCTCCTGCGAGTCGAACGAGAAGAACTCTGGTACCGCGTTCGAAATGTATTCAACCGACAACGCGGGTCACTACCCGACCACCATGACGTCGCTCACCCCGAACTACCTGAAGATTATCCCCACGTGTCCCGCGGCAGGTACCGACACCTACACGGCGACCTTCCAGCAGACCTCCCCGCCCGACGGGTACAGCTTCTATTGCACGGGCGTCGTGCACTCTTCCGTGCTCGGTCTCGACAACTACCCACAGTATAACTCGACCCAGGGCCTGGTCTCGGGGCACTAATCCCCAGACAGGGGTTGGGGGCCTCCCCTCCTCAGGCTAGCCGAGATTCCGATCCCCTTTGCGCCGGCAAAGGGGATTTTTTCATGCCCGCGTGCGCTCGCCGTCGGCCGGCAGGATTTCCGGGCCAGCCTCATGAATGTGTGGGTGTGATGAAAGGAATGGCCATGGTCTGGGGTTGCCTGCGGTCGACCGAGATCAAGGATCCAGTAGAACCAGTAGTTTTGTACTAAGCTATTGGAGCCATTGTCAAGACCTTTCTAAATTGACTATAGTAACCATGAGGTTGACCCAGATGCTTCTTCGAGACCTCGAGGCAAAGTCCGGGCAATCCAACGCTAGCGGAGGAAACATGAGAAAAGTATCACGGAGATTGCAAGGCTTCACGCTCATCGAGCTGATGATCGTCATTGCAATCATTGCCATTCTGGCAGCCATCCTCGTCCCGAACTTCATTCGGGCTCGTGCCCAGGGTCAGTTGACGTCTTGTGAATCGAACGAGAAGAACTCTGGTACCGCGTTCGAAATGTACTCGACCGACAACGCTGGTCACTATCCGACCACGATGACGTCGCTCACCCCGAACTATCTGAAGATCATCCCCACGTGCCCTGCTGCAGGTACCGACACCTACACGGCCACCTTCCAGCAGACCTCCCCGCCCGACGGTTACAGCTTCTATTGCACGGGCGTGGTGCACTCCTCGGTGCTCGGTCTGGACAACTACCCGCAGTACAACTCCACGCAGGGTTTGGTCTCGGGTCACTAAACCAGAGTCACCTCTGGAAGAAGAGCCTCCGTTTCGGGGGCTCTTTCATTTTCGGGAGAACCCGTACAGGGTTTCGCTTGACGGGCAAGACGTTCGGGGTTAGACTTCGTGGGCCGTGAGACTATGGATAGCCCTGCTGTTGCTGCTGCTTGCCCTGCTGAGTCTGTCGGCGCCGGCGCGGGCGGCCTGCCGGCCGTCCACCTCCTGCAGTTGCTGCAGCAAAGGTGGCTGCTGCTGCGGTAAAGCGCCGGCGGCTCCTGCAGTGGCTCCGACCCTGGCCTGTGGCCAATGCTTGTGCCGTATGCCCGTGCACCGGGCCCCCGGGCCAACGACGGCTCGGACCTGGCAGCCGGTGAAGGCCGGGCGCGCCCGGTGGGTCTCCCCCTTGACCAGAGACCTGGCGTGGCTCTCCCCGGGTCTGCCCCTCGGTCGGATTGTTGAGCGCCAGGTGTGGCGGCCCCCAAACCTGTTCCCCCTCTAGTCAGGCAGCTAAAATAGAGGAGGAATTTTTGTCATGTCACGTGGCTTTTTGGCCAACGGAGTTCTATTGGCTTTGGTTTTCTTGGCCCTGTTTTTTTTGCCGTTGGGCACGGCATGGGGAGAAGGAGGGGCGCCTGACGCTGCGCCCAGCCCCAGTCCAAGCCCATCGGCGGAGGGCGACTTCGACTGGGTCGCCTGCGCCTGCGGCTGCAGCATTTTCGACGTCGGCGACGTCTACAGCATGGCGCCCACCAATCCGACGGGCGGCATTCTCTGGTTTCGCTATGCCTACATGAACCAGAACCAGAACTGGGAAGGGTCGCACCCTGCACCCGCATCCGACAACCCGGACAAGGACCTGGAGACCAACTTCTACTTTCTGGGCGGTCAATACACGTTCAACCGCCAGTGGACAGTCATGGCCGAGCTGCCGGCCTTCGGGCGGAAATTCACGTCAACGGACGATGGCACGGTCCAGGGACCGGACGGGTCGCTGTACACGGCCGGCCTCTTTTCCCTCGGCGATTTCAAGCTGATGGCGGACTATACCGGCGTCAGCAAGGACATGTCGACCGGTTTGATGCTCGGCTTCAAGCTGCCGACCGGGCAATGGCAGCCGGTCACGGGTCGTCTGGGGGGCACCGCCATCGATCGGGACAGCATGCCCGGGACCGGCAGCACGGACCTCATGCTGGGCGCCTATCATGTGGGTAGCCTGACGCCTGACCACCAGTGGCCCTACCAGCTTCAGGCGAACTACTCGATGGCTTTCGCCATTCAGCAGGACTACCGGCCCGGCAACGAGCTGGACGTGGCGGCAGGCCTGGGTCACACGGTGGGAAGTGTCGGCAGTGTCGAGGTGACTCCGTGGCTGTCGCTCCTGGGCAGCTACCGGGGTCACGACACCGGTGACAACGCCGATTTCCTCAACAGCGGATACAGCCGCATCCTGCTGGCGCCGGGGGTGGACCTGCGGTGGGGGAAATGGGAGGTCTACACCGATGTCGAGTTTCCCCTCTTCCAATACACCAACTCGGCCGCCGACACGAGCATCGAGGGCAACGCGGGCCAGTTGACGGCCAACCAGCTCTACAAGTTCCAACTGACGCGGATGTTCTGATTGAAGTCCCGGCCGGCTGGGTACAGCCGGCTGGGTACAGTACCACGACGGAGATCGCTTCCAGCAGCGCTACCAGGTCGACCAGGGCGAGATACCGCGGAGACCCGCACCACGGTCAAGGCACCGCGGCGGCCGTGGTCGAGAAGTTGGAAGGGCCCTGGGACTGGGTGGAAGAGCACACCTTTGCATGGCCGGCAGTGTGCTGGCTCGGGCCGTATGCGACCCGCTACTGAGCGACCGCATCCTGACTACCACTTGCCAGACTTGCACGCTGCTCCTCCACGCCTGACCTGGCGCCCTCCAGCATGGGGGCCAGCGAGGCGAAGACGCGGTCGGCGAACAGTTGTTGGCCGAACGAGGTCAGGTGCACCATGTCCCACCACACGAACCCGTCGTTGTCGTGCTGCGTCAGCCATGACTCCATGTCGATGTACGGCACGTGTCGTCTCTCCGCCAGCTTCTGCAGGGCTGCCCGCTTGATTGGCATGTTGGCGTCGTGATATTGCGGGCAGTTCGGCTCCAGAATGAGCAGGGACTTCACGTGGTTCTTGTCGTTGATATCGAACATCTGGCCCACATTTTGCACCAGTTCGTCGGCCTTGGGGTCGTTGAACCCGAGGTCGATGACGGCGACCTGGGGGTGCAAGGCCATGAACTGGTCTGGATACCAGGTCAAGATGTGTTTCGACAACACGCCGGAGATGCCGACGTTGATGCACTGCACGTGGAGGAAGCGTCGCTCCACGACCCGCACCCAGGTGTCGTCGTCGGTGTTGGCTCCCGACCCCCACGTCTGCGAACTGCCCACAAAGATGACTCGAGGCCCGGGCGATGGCTTGCCGCCATATCGATGCATCAGATCGGGCACGATGGTGTCGGCGGCCGGTGCTGCTTCGATGTAGGTACGATACTCGGGAAATTTGGAGTAGTCTATCGATTTGGGATGCATGGGTCCGAGGTAGAACCACTGCACGCCGAACAACATCACCGCCAGGATGAGCAGCCACAGGTGCATGACCACCAGCCCCGGCCCTTTCACCCAATAGCCGATCGCGAGGGTCACCCCCATGGCGACGAGCAGCGTATCGCACAGCAGCCGGGGTAGCGCCGCGTAGTTGTCGAACGTGTCTCGGTAGGTGTTCCCATCGGCTCCCGTCAAGACGACGTTGTCGACCGCGCTGAGCCCCAGGCAGCCTCGAAAACCGCACGAGCCGGGCTCGGTCGGGGTCTTGCCCAGCTCTATTTCGTGCCCGTCGACGGTGAGGTGCCAGCCGATGGGCTGCCGCTCCAGCTCGACGTGATGCCAGCCCGTCGCCGGGTCGAGGGGCAAGGCCACGTTCTGATAGAACCGCCCCGCCACGTCCCCGGACAGCCAGGCGGTCGGATCGGCCGAAGCCGTACTCAACCGGAAGCCCCGGAAGCCGTGCTCCGTCTTGTCGAAGACGAACGTTACCCACGTCTCTGCGGGGAGGAGGCAGTCGAAGGCTGCCTTCTGCAACACCATCGGCTGGTCGTACAGCACCTCGTGAAAACCGTGCCACACGCCCAGGTTGAGCCGGTTGTAGTGCAGGGCCGTGGGGGTGACCATGAACGACACCGCGCCCATGGTGAAGCGCGCCAGCCGGGTCTTGGTGCTGATCCAGTGACCGTCCCGATACAAGGTGTTGTCTCGGCACAGCCAGGCCGCGCTTCCCACCATGGCCGTGAGTGCCGACAGCACCAGGGCAATGCCCAGCCAGGCCCGTGAACGTCCCATGCCAGTGGCTTCGCCCCCGACTGATGCATCCTCCATCGAGGCAGGGGGCCCCCAGCGCAGCGAGGGGGGCGAAGCCTCGAGGTGGGCGCCAGCTAGAGGGGGGCGAAGCCCTTGAGGTGGGCGCTGGCTAGTAGTGGCGATAGCCGATGTCGCAGAGCTCCCCCAACTGCGAGCCGGGGGAGCCCAATAGTCTGGGGGGCGGAGCCCTCGTAGGAGGAGGGCCGTGCGGTTGCGAAGTCCTGGCGCATGTCAAGGAAGATTCTGGTGATTGATGATGAGGACGATATCCGCGAGGTCGCCCAGGTGTGCCTGGAGATGGTCGGCGGGTGGGAGGTCGTGGCCGCTCGCTCGGGTCTCGAAGGCATCAACAAGGCCCGCACTGACCAGCCGGATGCCATTCTGCTGGACGTGATGATGCCCGAGATGGACGGCCCGACGACGTGGCAGAAGCTGCAGGACGACGAGCAGACCAAGCACATTCCCGTCATCTTGTTGACCGCCAAGGTGCAGGCGGCCGATCAGCGCCGCTTTGCCAGCCTGGGCGTCAACGGCGTCATCACCAAGCCCTTCGATCCCATGAACCTGAGCAACGAGGTTTCCACCACCCTGGGGTGGTCTTGATTGTAAAACTCTGGTTAACGGTGAGGAGGCCGCTAGATAGGTGGCCCAGGTGTCGTGAAATGACAGGCAAGACTTACTATTGCGAGGTGCGGTGATGCCCCCTATTGATCCAAACAGCCCCATGACCACTGGCTATGTGGCGTCCCCCTTTGTGGGAGCCGGTCCCGTCGTCGGCCAGCAGCAGCCTGGTATCGATGCAGGCGGCGTGCCTCCTCAGTTGCTGGCGACCGTCCAGGGTTTACAGGATCGGCACTACGCCTACACCGGCATCACGGGAAACACGGGGGGCACTGATGGGGCCACCGGCTCCACTGCGTCGACCGGTGGCTCTGACGCCAACGCCACCTGTGCTGCTGACGGCAGCGGGGGTGGCCCGAGCTTGCAGCAGCTTGAACAGCAATACCCCGACCTGAAGTCGATCATATCGCAGCATCCCGACCTCGACATTGGGACCTTGGACCAGTTGAACCAGCAGGGCACCCTTGGCACCGCCCTTCAAATGATGCAGCAGCACCCCGACTGGGGCATGGACGATCTCATCACGACCGGTCCGAACGGCAAAATGGAGTTGAATCCGGTCCTGAAGAACCAGGACGCCATGTCGCTCTTGCAAAACCGCTCCGACATCAAGCCGGACCAGCTTGGGCAGCTCTTCTCGAGCATCCAGCAGGATCTGGGCAAGAACGTAGACCCTACGGCCATGGAAGGGCAGGCCTGCCAACTGCTCGAGCACCGCACCGACCTGCAGCCCCAGGACGTCGGCCAGATGATTGACAGCCTGACCAATGCGGCGACGGGCGGCAGCGGCAAGGTCGATCCGTCCTCGCTTGAGGACATGTTCTCGCACGCGTCGCAGCTTCTCGAGACCCGCTCCGACGTCAGCCCGCAGAGCATGGGCCAGTTGGCCATGAAGTGCAAGACCTGCTTCTGCGACCCCAACAGCTCGAACGGCGCCCAGGACACGGCCAAGGGCTTCGACATGTGTTGCGACATCATGACCAAGGACAAAGGCATGACGACCGACGGCATGGACAGCATTCTAGGGACGCTACAGCAACATTTCAAGGATCCGTCTGACCGCCTTAACGCCATGGGCAGCATCGACAAGATGGCGCAGAGCGGCAGCACCGAGGGTCTAGACGCCCAGCACATCGACAAGACCCTGAGCAACCTGGAGGCCCAGGGCAAGCAGGGCCAGAAGCTCGCCAACGCCTTCGGCCAGCAGGCGGGAGACGTAGCCTCCGGCAAGCAGAACATGAACCAGATGGTGGCTAACACTGCCCCGCAGCAGCAGCCGCAGGGCAAGCACGACCCGAAGGACCCCAAGGACGCTCAGGACAACCAGGGCCAAAACCAGCATGGCCAAGGTCAAAACAACGGCGGCGACCCCTTCACCGGCGGCGGCACTGGCAACGGTGGCCCCAACGGGGGTGTCACGGGCGCAGGCAGCACCTGGAACGATGGCACCGTGACGGGTGGCGCCGGTTTTGCCGGGGGCGGCGGTTTTGCGGGAGGCGGCTCCGTCGGCGGCGGCACCAAGAACCACTAGACCCGATTGGCTCGATCCCGCCAGTACTGGCTGTTCAAGAGCGAACCCAGCGTCTTCAGCATCGAAGACCTGGCTCGCCGCGGCACCGAGTCTTGGGATGGCGTCCGCAATTTCCAGGCCCGCAACTACATGATGACGATGCAGGTGGGCGACCTCGGCTTCTTCTACCATAGCCAGGCCACCCCGCCCGGCATCGCGGGCATCTGCAAGGTGGTGGCCATCGCCCACCCTGACCTCACTGCGCAAAACCCGAAGAGTCCTTATTACGACTCGCGAGCGACCGCCGCCGACCCCATCTGGATGATGGTGGACGTCGGCTTTGTGGAGACCTTCCCCCGCTTCATTTCGCTGGAAGAGCTGAAGGGCACGCCAGGACTCAAGGACATGGCAGTGACCCGCAAAGGCTCACGCTTGTCCGTGCAGCCGGTGCAGAAAAAGGAGTGGGACGTCATCGTCCGGTTGGCCCGGGCGGAGCCCCTCAGCTAATCGTCGTGCGGCTCGTCGACGCCGATGGTGCCACTGGCGACCGCGCCCCCGGCGCCGCTTTCGTTGCCCGCCAGCCCTTGCTGGTTGCTGGCCTGCACCTGGCCGTTGGTCACCTGGATGATGGTGTTGTCGGTCTGACCGTCCTTGAAGATGTCCCCGCCCAGGGCGACGTACTGTGCCCGGGCACCGGCCAGGTCGGTCAGCGTGCCCTGGATGTACTGGACCAG
>DASYBA010000619.1:0-3958 GCA_036501005.1 Candidatus Xenobia bacterium
AATAGAGTTTTGACAAATCGTCACTTTTGACGAAGCTCCCGTCGACCCAATAACCGAGGGCGAATTCTTGCGCCACGCCGAGCCCCACATTTTCGATGTGTATCGTCACGTAACTGGGACTCGAAGTTTCAATCCACAGCATCAGGGCGGGCATTGCAGCGTCGTCCGTCATCGTGATGCTCTCAATGATCGCTCTCCGTGCAGCCTGGGCTTGCCGATCGGCGGCGTGAGCTTGCTTCCTGGCCGCAGCCGCCTGGAGGAAGGCTGCTACTGCTTGCGCGGCAGCGACGACGACCAGACACACCGTCGCGACCAACATGGCGAACGTTGTCCATTCGCCGCCTTGGTGTACATCGATTGTGATTGGCATGGCCGGATTGTAACCGGGTGAGGTAAAAAAGCCCCGACCGCATGGCAGTCGGGGTTCGCGAGAAGTTGGTACGAGGAGAGATACCGGGCTCGGTGACGATGCCGGATTATGAGGATGAGAATTTCATGGTCATTCCGTCCGGTTCCTCGCCAATGCGGCGCAGAATTGTTTCGCCATAGCGTGGTCCCCAGGATGCGGCCAGCTCGTCCACCGGCGCATTCGTAGTCGCCACAACCTGGCCACCAGCCTCATACACCGCATTCACTATTTCGAAGAGACGGATCAGCTTGAAGTCGCTGGGCTTGAATTTGTCGATCTCTTCCAGGAACAACCGAGGCTTATATTTCGCGTCAGCGACTCTTTGAATCCGCTTCTCCGTCAGGTCTGGGACATAGAGATCGTCATCGTTGCTGGTGGATTCTCGGACCTGCTCCTCCAGCCAGACGGAAGCGTTGACCCGCCAGACGCCGAAGTGTGCAACACCGTTCCAGGTCGAAGCACGCTCGGCGACGGCGTGCCGATATACGCACATCATTAGGTGGCTCTTACCGGTCTTTGCGTCCCCGGTGAGGATCATCGATCTGTCGGCGTTTCGCTTCACCAGCTCAATTACCGCAGCCTGCTTGGCCATAGGCATGTCGACCAGGATAGAAGGTTCGACAGTGCTCAGCCGGGCAGCCCTATACCTGGGGGACACTTTTCGCCAGCGCAGCCAAAACAGCTTCGCTGTGGTGCACTCGCACCGTTCCGACTTGCTCAGCTCGATGCCGGTGGATTCGCCGCGCACCTTGAACCGCAGATTACCGCTCCCGGAGCACAGGGGACAGACGTTCGCGGCGTCCTCGAACCGGTCGGCCTGCTCTTGGGTCAGCCGCACTCTCTTATCGGGGCGGACCCATTTCGTCTCGCAGTCCACCGCGTTCACGAACTCGGGCGTGTACACCTTCCAGGAACGCAACCGGGCATCAGGATATGACGGAGGGCCGAAGAGCTGCTGAGGTGGTTTACGGTAGATGGTTTCTTTAAGCCAGGTCATTGTTGGCCTCCTTGAGCAGCCAGGAACTCGGCGATCGCATCCCGCTGGCAGACCTTGATGGTCGGGAACGATTTCTGTTTTTCTGTTTGCTGAATGACTTTTGCCTGATTCTTAGCCGTCTTGGTGTGCCCGGCGGCAGCAGCCTTCAGCTTGTCGTATTTCGACAGGAAGTAATTGAGCGGGTCCTGATCGATGCGGATCAGGTGGCTAGGCCAGAAGTCTGACTCGTCGAACGCCCAAGCCATTACAGCTTTGATTGTGTCGAAGGACTCCGTCTTGAGTAGGCGGTCGAATTTCTCTCGCCAGGCTAGTTCGTTGCCTTTGTACTTGTCCGGCCTACCTTGATGTGCGAAGAACCGCCTCGCCAGTCGAAGCGAGTCAGGCACCTGCTCCTGAACAGGAAGTGACGCCGGAGACTCGGCCCCTACAGACATACATACCTTCTCATTCTCAGTGTCCTTGTCTGCTTGTCCTTCTTGTATAGGGGTCACATCACGGACAAGCCGCGACACGCTCACGGACACCTCATGACCACCATCACGGACATCGTCATGACCCATGTCCGGGATGGCGTCGTCGTAACTTGGAGTTGTGTCAGTTACTTGCGGAGTTTCTGTTGCGGACACCGTCAGTGACGGCTTCAGGGTCATCTCACTACCACTCTCACGGACAAGTCGCGACACGCTCACGGACACGTTTGGCGTCGTAACCTGTCCCTTCTGTGGCCCGGTGGTCAGTTCAAATTTGAGTACACGGACCTTATAAAGGCCATGTTTACCCCGGATAGACTCCGTCTCGATGTAGCCGTTCTCTCGAAGGCATTTGAGGGCTCTCCTGACGGCCCGCTCGCTCCATTTGTGGAGGTCGGCGATGACGCTGGCGCACGTCATCGTCTCCCCGGTGGATGTGCTCACGGTCAGGAGTAGGTAGAGGAGTGTCGTGTACTCGACGGTCCCGAGCCTGCCATCCTCAAGGTGAGCGAGAAGGTTGCGGCGGATGGGAACCCACCCGTTGTCTCGTGTCTCGTCGTAGATCATGGGTACACCACCACACGGCAATCCGGATCGACTTCTACCTCTTCCGGAAACTCGAAGCGATTTGCGTGGTCGTCATACCGCTTCTTTCCGTAGCCCTCCGCTTTGAGATCAACTTTCGGGCACAAGCGAGACTGCGCATAGGGCAGCGTTAGCCGATACCCCCACCATCCCTCTTCCTCCGAGAACACGCGTTCCACGATCCCGCGTTTCAGCAGAGAGTTCAGAGCCTTCTCGTTCGATCGCCACGAGCCGCCAATATGCAGGTGGATATCTGGGTCAAATACCCGAGTCCCCCAATACGTCCCGAGATGCCAGAGTGCCACCCACACCAGCCGCTCTGTCGGGGTTCCTGTTGGTGTCTTACTTACCCCTGTGCCCATTCGATTTTCCATGCGTCTTTATCCTCCTCCGGAGCTGCCGGACTGGAGAGCAGCCCTCCTCGATCAGACTTTTCCCCAATTCGCGGCGCGATTTTTCGTTCACCCTGGGTTCGGTATCGAGTTTTCGATTCACTGGGATCTGTGGAAAATGTGGGAAACTCCCCAGAGGGATGGCGCAGGCCGCTCCGGATGGCTGCACAGTTGACCGGGGCCGCCGTGACGCCGGAGCTGGTCTCGGCGTAGTCAGATTTTTCTCAACTTGAATTTCGGCATCCCTGAAGGAGAGGGGCATTGATGAGAGAGCCAGACTGCGCGTCCGCGGTGGTCAGAAAGGCCGACCATCCTTATTAGCACGGGCCCGTCGGCCTGGGCCTCAACCGTCTCAGGATGCAACGCAGCAGACCACGAAGCCTGCTAATGATGGGTAAGGACGAAGAGCTGAGATCAGGAACAAGATGGGGCCAGACTTCGCCACCACGCGTATCTGCCAAATAGGGTTCGCTGCTACTGGAAATAGAAACTGACTACAAAGGAAGGAACCGCTAAGCTACTTGGCCGCACGCTGCATCTGGGTGTGGCTATTTGGCCTTGGAAGGCTTTCAGCAGACCGGCGCCGTGAAACTCAAGCCAGCCTCTGTCGCGGATTGGCACGCGTCAGATCGGGCATTGAAGGAATTGGAGTCCGCAGGTCTCGTTTCAGTGACGCGCCAGAGAGGCGCGGGCCGCCGTGGTGACAATAAACGCCTAGAGATGCCAGGTCGAGCAGCGATCTTGTCGTCTCCGCCAAGATCTAAACAAAAGATAATCACGATAGGGGCATTTGGAGGGTATCCCTCTCCATGATGCCGAACGAATTTATCGTCACACCAGCCACACCGTCGGTCTTCACCGATGGCGTGGGAGGCGACAGATCCGGCGGTATCGAAGAATCAAATGGCACCTCGCAAGCTGCTCCTACGTTGCACGTCGCGCCCCGCCCGGTTAATGTCGACGGAGCGACACCGGTCAAGCGGACAAGGAAGTCAATGTCCCGCCGAACTGGTCAGAAGGGCCACATCGAGCAGAGCGGTAGATGGTGGGTAGCTCGGTGGTGGATGGATGTTCCTGGGCAGGAAAGACGGGCTTTAAAACGGGC
>DASYBA010000620.1:0-2752 GCA_036501005.1 Candidatus Xenobia bacterium
GTCACCAAGGACCCGCTGGGCAACCCGGTCGACAAACGCCACCCTTGGAACCAGCACACGCTGCCCAAACCGCAAAAACGCGACCTGCACGGCAAGTACAGTTGGGTCATGTCGCCCCGCTGGTTCGACGGCAAGGATCACCTGGCTCTCGATACCGGGGGCGGTCCAATCGCCCGGCTGTGGGCGACCGCGCTGGCCGGCCTGGTGGATATCGGCTATATCAAGGCGACGGGACGCAGCGTCGTGATCAACCTCCCCAAGACCGCTCTCAAGCCTGAGGTCCGCTTCGAATGGAAGATTCCCAAGTGGAGCAACGCCATCGAACGCGACCGGGCGAGAACCTACTTCCAGGCCTATGCGGCGGGCTGCGCCTGCCACTTCCTGGAGCAGGCCCTCAAGGAGGTGCGCGCCGGACGCACCCAGACGTGGACCCCGTTCGAGGTGCCCAAGGACGGTATCGGTTGCGGCTTCACCGAGGCCGTCCGAGGCGTGCTGTCGCACCACATGGTGATTCGCGACGGCAAAATCGCCAACTACCACCCCTATCCACCCACGCCCTGGAACGCCAACCCGAGGGATACCTTCGGAACGCCGGGTCCGTATGAGGATGCCGTCCAGGGCACCCCCATCTTCGAGGAGAACGGGCCCGACCAGTTCAAGGGCATCGACATCATGCGCACGGTCCGCAGCTTCGATCCGTGTCTGCCGTGCGGCGTGCACATGGTGCTGGGCAACGGCCGGGTGATTGAAGAGCGCCACTCGCCGACCATGCTGAACCAGATGCTCCTGCCATGACGACGAACGAAACCGCCACCCGTGTGCAACAGGCGCTCGACCGCCTCCACTCCCTGCCGGATCCGCGGGCCCGGCAGTGGGGACAGGAGGCGGTGCGGGCCTTGTTGGAGCTGTACGGCGCCGGCCTCGAGCGCATGCTGGACTGCGTCCATAAGGCCTCTCCAGCCCTCTTGGATGAGCTGGCCAAGGACCCCCTCGTCAGCAGCTTGATGGTGGTGCACAACCTGCATCCATGGAGCGTACTGGATCGTATCGAACAGGCGCTGGAGGGGGTACGTCCCTATCTGCGCTCCCACGCCGGCGACGTTCGACTGCTGGAATATGCCGAAGGCGTGGTCCGGCTCTCGCTCGAGGGCACTTGCCACGGCTGCCCGTCCTCTTCGGTCACCATGAAGCTGGCGGTCGAGAAGGCCATCATGGAGGCGGTCCCGGAAGCGCTGCGCATCCAGGTGGAGGGCCAGGCCGAGCAGCCGGAGGTCATGCACGGTGACTGGCTGCCAGTGGCCGAGACGGTGCCCCCGGGCGAGGTGACGTCCACCGTGCTGTCGGGACAGTCCGTCGTCCTGTGTCGGGTCGGTGGGCAGGTTTTCGCGTGGGCAGACCGTTGTCCGGGCGGCGACCATGGCCTGCGCGGCAGCACCATGCGACAGGCCGTGCTGGTGTGCGGAGCATGCGGGCGCAAATTCGACGTGCGCAAGGCCGGCCGATGTCTCGACGCCGATCTTCAGCTCTCGCCCCTGCCCCTCCGGCAGGAGACCGAACACGTGCTGGTCGCCGTGCCGGCATAAAGGAGACGCATGCTGCAGCAGTTTCTCGAAAAACCCGCCCAGGCATCTGTCGAGCGCTGCGACATGTGCGCGGCAGAGCTGGGGCCTCGCCATTCCCACCTGGTGCACCTGGACGACCGTGGCGTGCTGTGCGCTTGTCGCGGTTGCTGGCTCTTGTTCACCCGGGAGGGAGCCGCAGGGGGGCGCATTCGGGCCGTGCCGGAGCGCATCCAGCGCCTGGCCGGGCCCGTCTTCACGGTGACCCAGTGGCACGCCCTGCAGATTCCCGTCAGCATGGCCTTCCTCTTCAACAACTCGGTCAGCCAACAGATCGTGGCGTTCTATCCCAGCCCGGGGGGCGCCATGCAGTCCGATCTGCCCATGCCGGCCTGGGAAGCCCTGGTGGCCGCCAATGCGGCGCTGGCCACCATGGTGCCGGACGTCGAAGCGTTGCTGGTGAGAGGCGGCGATGAAGGGTACATCGTGCCTATCGATCGCTGTTACGAACTGGTCGGCCTGGTGCGCCGGGAGTGGCGCGGTCTGCATGGCGGCGAGGCCGTGCAGGCGACCATCCAGGCCTATTTCGACAAGCTGCGGGAGGAGGCCGCATGAAGTTTACCGTCACCGATCCGCAGGTCGAACCGTTTGCCGCCGTCCCCATGCTGCGCTTTACGCTGGGCGTGGAGGATGCGCTCCCGATACACACCATCGCGTTACGGTGCCAGATTCTTCTCGATACCCGGCGGCGGTCGTACACGCCGGCCGAGACGGAGCGCCTGGTGCACATGTTTGGTGAGGCGCCTCGCTGGGCGAGTACGCTGCAGCGCTTGTTGTGGACGCATATCGACATGATGGTGCCCGGCTTCGATACTGCGACCCAGGTACCCCTGCGCGTGCCGTGCACCTACGACCTGGAGGTCTCCACGGCTCGCTACTTCGAGGCCCTGGATCAGGGCGAGGTGCCTGTCCTCTTCCAGTTCAGCGGGACGATTTTCCGCAACACGCAGCCCGGTTTCCACGTCGAACGGGTAGGGTGGGACCTGGAGGCAGAGTGTCGGGTACCGGTCGCGACGTGGCGCGAGGTCATCGACCGCTACTACCCCGGTACCGCCTTCGTCCGCCTGCGGCGAGACACGCTGGCCCGGCTGCTGGCCTGCCAGCAGAAGCACGGCTTGACCAGCCTGGACGAG
>DASYBA010000621.1:0-13395 GCA_036501005.1 Candidatus Xenobia bacterium
GCCTGCGTCGGCTGTGGCGTTCCACCCTGGCCGGGTTCGCCCCCTGCCTCGCCCCGGCTGCCGATCATGCGCATTTCGCTGGCCACGATCTCGGTGACCTTGCGCTTTACGCCGTCATTGCCATCGTATTCCCGGTTCTGCAACCGTCCCTCGATGAGCACTTCACGGCCCTTGCCGAGGTAGCGGCCGCACGTCTCGGCCACCCGGTCCCACGCCACGATGTTGAAGAAGTCGGTCTCCTTCTGGGCGGTCGGGCGGTCGACTGCCAGCCCGAACTGGGTCCTCGCTTTGCCGTTCGCGGTGTATTTCAGCTCGGGATCGGCGGTCAGCCTTCCCACCAGGATTACCTTGTTGTAACTCACGTTTCCGCCACCTCTTGCACAGTTTGCCGGCGCGCCGTTTCTCCCCTATAGTTGGAGATCCTTTAGCGCTCGAACGGGCCTAATTGAGGCGGACGATGAGATTACGGATGACCTCGTCGGCCAGGCGCAGGACGCGGCCGAGTTCTTCCGCCACGTCAGAGGTGGCCTTGAACCGCATGGTCACGTAGGTGCCTTCCTTGCGGCCGCCGATCTCGTAGGACAGGCGTCGCTTGCCCCAGTTGTCGACCGTCACCACTTCGCCCTTGCCGGCGACCTGGGTCTGGAACTTTTCAACGAACTTGGGCACGTCTTCTTCGGTCAGGTTGGGATCGAGGATATAGGTTGCTTCATAGGTTCTCGTCATTCGCAGTCCTTGCTTCAACAAAAATGGTCGCCAAAGGGGCCGGTGGAGTATATCACCAACTCTTTCGCAGCCGCAAGCGAACTTTTGTTCGGGTCACGCTTCTGGCGCCTGGGCAGCGGCCTCCGCCGCTTTGGCCTTGAGCTCTTCTGCCACCCGGGCCCCGATGGTGTCAGCCTTTTCCTTGATCACCAGCAGCTTTTCGACCGCGGCCTTGGCGACGTTGAGGCCCTCTTCGGCGTCCTCCAGATTGCGGGTGTTGGGATACTCCCGCATCTTGATGATGCCTCGCAGGTACTCCTCCAACGAGGTGGCGGCCTGGCGGTAGAGGTCGGCCACCTCGGGCTCGAAGCCCTTGATCTTCTCCTGCAAGACGTCCGTCTTGGACAACTGCACGGCGGCATTCATCAACTTGTAGACGTCCCCGACCCGGGCCCGGAAGGCATCGACGGGCAGCGACCCGTCGGCCAGCTTCTGGTAGGCCTCTTCCAGCCGGTCGATGTTGCGCTTGCCGGCACCCGGGCCGGTCATGGCGGTCACCTCGCTCATGACGTCGGAAGACGGACCCGACACCACGTTGACGGTCTCGACCTCGTCTTCCGCCTCGGCGGGCAACTGCGCCTTGCACCGTGGGCACGTCGTCTGGAGGACGGGCACCTTTTCGCCACAGTTCAGGCACTGGACCTTGCGCTTGCTGCCCAACACGGCCATCGGATCAAAATCCACGGTTAGACTCCTCTTGAAAAACTAAAGAGCGAGAATTCTTTGAATTCTCGCTCTAGCCTCTAAACCGTACCGGGGGTCGTCAGCACAGACCGCCGATCATCTGGCCCAACATGGCAGCCGGGTTCATCGAATTTCCACCCTGGCTCTGCTTGCCCTGCTTGAGTCCCTGCATCGCCTTCATGGCTACGCCAGCAATTTCCATGACGTCCTCCTGCACATTTCCGAATCCCTTGGGCCGAGTTTCACGACGCGATTCGCGTTTGTCTAGTCCTGGCAGGTAAAAAGTTTTTTGCCCCACCTCTGAAACTCGACCTGGAGTCCGACCTTGCGGGTCGCTCCGGCCAGTGAGCGCCCGTTGGCCGCGCTGATGTCGCCCACCAGCACCTCTACGCCCTTGGCATGCAAGGCCTGCTCGATGCCGAAAAACAGGCTGTGGCTGGCCATGCCCCAGTGGGCCTGGGCGACGGAGAAGTCCTCGATGTAGCCCACGATCTCGTCCGAGGTCGTTTCGTCCTGGCACAGCCGGATCTTCATGTAGCCCACCAGCTCGTCGTCCGATACGGTCTCGGCCACCAGGAAACAGAGGGTCTCGTCGAGCACGGTGGCCAGGTGGGCGTCCATGAAGCGGCCCTTGACCTCCAGCTCGTTGACCGAGCGCCCCGCAGGGATGGCCTGCTGGCTCGACACCGTACTCAACAGGGCCACCGGCAGCAGGTCGTTGGCCTCGGCGGGACGCACCCGATAGACCCCCCGCACCTGGAGGGCCTGCTCGGTCTCGTGCGGCGTGCGGAAGCGCTTGGCAATCCGATAGCTCTCCACCGCGAAGCCCGCCCTCTGCAGGCTCTCCTCCCACGCAGTGTCGTCCACCTCCACCAGGGTGATGAGCCAGTCCGCGCGGCTCTGCCGGGCGGCCTCGATGGCCTCGGGCAACAGGGCCTCGCAAGCCCCGGCCCGATCGAAGATGCGGGCCTGGGGTTCCTGGGTGATGGCGTCGATCTGGCCGGTCACCAGTCCGATAAAGCCGTCCGGCGCCAAAAGAAAGGTCTGCCTGGGCTGGATGCCGAGGGTTCGATAGCGGCCGATGCGCCAGGCGGAACGGGCCTCGGAAGGCACCTCCCGGGGCCCCAGCGGCAGGGGAGGAAACCGTTCACAGAGCGCCACGATCTGTTCGATCAAGGTCGAACCCCCGCGTAGGCGATGGGCAACGAGCTTGGCCCTCGCAGCGCCGGATTCTTCCGATACGGGGGCGGATCTTCCAGCAGCCTCGGCTCCTGCAGACGCCGGGCCAGCTCGCCCAAGGCGATGCGACCCTCCAGGCGGGCCAGCGGCGCGCCGAAGCAAAAATGGATGCCGAGCCCGAAGGCCAGCAGGGGCTGGACCGGACGATCCGGATCGAAGACGTTCGGCGATGCAAAGTGCTTCGAATCTCGCTGTCCGGCCGCCAACAGGAGCACCACCTGGGCACCGGCGGGGATGACCTGGCCATCGATCGGAATCGGCGCCAGCGCGGTCCGGGTGCGGAACTGGATGGGGGGGTCGAAGCGGAGAATCTCCTCCACCACGGGCTCGATCCAGTCCGCCTCCTGCGCCAGTCTCGCCCAGCAGTGGGGAAAGCGTAGCAGCGCCAGCACGCCGTTCCCGATGAGGTTCACGGTGGTCTCGTGGCCCGCCAGCAAGAGCAGGATGACGGTCTGGATGATCTCCAGGTCGGACATCTCCGTTTCAACGGACAGGGCCGACAACATGTCGCCTTGCGGGTTCCCACGCCGCTCGGCCAGCAGGTTGCTCACATAGAACGCCAGATCGAGGTGGGCGACCGCCCCCGGGACGTTGTACTCCTGCTCGGGCGTGCGCAAGAGGTCCAGGGTGTCGGCCAGCTTCTCCGACCAGTCGCGAAACCTCGGTTCGTCTTTGGCCGGCACCCCCAGGATGTCGCAGATGATCTGGACCGGCAACGGGTAGGCCAGGTCACCGATGACGTCCATGCCGGTCGGGTGTCGATCCAGACAATCCGCCACCAGGGCGTGGATTCTGGGCTCCAGGCTGGCGATGAGGGCCGGACCGAAGTGCTTCGATACCAGCCGCCGCAGCCGATCGTGATGGGGAGGATCCAACAGCAGAAACGGGGGACGCCCCATGGCTTCCACCTCGACCTCGATACGGCCGGCGGCCGTCTTGAGGCGCGGATCCGAGCTCAACCGGGGATCGACCAGAAGCTGGGCGATGACGTCCTTCGACGTGGCCACCCAGGTGCCGTCGTCCTGGCGATGCAAGGGCCCCATCTGGGCGTATATCGGATAGGGGTTGGGCCGGTTCTCGAACTCCAGAGCCTGGTTGAACAGATTCATAGCGCGGTCATCACCTCGGGACGTTCGGGGCCACCCCCGGGGGGCGGGAAAGGCGTGCCCAGCAGCGCCTCGTAGAAGGGCAGCCAACGGGCGTGATTGCAAGAGAGCACGGCGACAGTCTTGCCGGCCCGACCGTAGAGGGCGATAAACCGATACTCCTCCAGGCTGCCCTGGGCCAGGACCACCTCGGTAGCCTGCTGGGGCGATCCCACCACCTTGAGACTCAATCCGAACTGGGACGTCCACCACGTCGAGAACGGATGATAGACCTGCGAACGGGGATGCACCAGGTTCGCCCCCGCGACGGCGGCCTGGGCCACCGCGTGCCCCCAGTGTTCGGCGGCGCCCGTCACGTCGCCCGCCGCCAGAATGTCGTCTTGTGGGTCGCCATCCGGCCCCAGAACCCGGCAATACTCGTCGCAGACTGCATCCGGCAGACCCGACCCGTGCAGCCACTCGACATTCCTCAACACCCCCAGGGCCAGGACTGCCACGTCGGCCTCGACCACCTCGTTTTCAAGCCGAGCGCCCGCCAGGTGTCCATCTTTGACCATCCACTCCACAACCCGATTCGATAGCCGCATGTCCACCTGGGTGGACATACGCTGGGCCAGCAGATGCCCGATGGGCCTCCCCAGAGCCCCCATGGGGGTTGCCGAGCGCTCGACCAGGGTCGTGCGAACCCCCATCTCGACCGCCCGGGAGGCAATCTCGCAGCCCATCACGCCGCCCCCGACCACCACCAGCCGTCGGCACGATGGGAGCAACGCTCGCAAGGCGGAGGCGTCGTCGAGAGATCGCAAGGTGACCACTTGCGGAGGGACCGGACCCGGCCAGGGCCTCGCCCGGGCGCCCGTGGCGATCAGCATGCGGCGGTAACCGATACGGTCGCCGTCGCCCAGTACCACCTGCGATGCGCGGCGATCCAGGCCGACCACGGCTCGGCCCAGGAGCCAGCGGGCATCGATCGGATGGAGGGAAGCCAGCGTACAGTGCTCGGCGGGCAGCCGCCCGCTGAGCACGTGCTTGGAAAGGGGCACCCGATCGTAGGGGCGGTACGGCTCGTCTCCAATCACGGTCAGGGAGCCGGAAAATCCCGCCTGTCGAACCGCTTCGGCGGCACGCAGGCCGGCCAGGGAAGCGCCGACGATGACGATGCTCATTCGACGGTGCCCAGGGAGATGGCCCGGGTCGGACAGTCGCGCACCGCCCGGCGCACCTTGTCGAGCAGCTCAGGATCGAACACGGGGTCGTATTCGAGGGCCTCGTTGCCGTGCAGCCAGAACACCTCCGGGGCAGCGAACACGCACTGGGCATACCCCTGGCAGCGGTTTAGATCGACGACGACAGCCGGTTTCATGAGAGCCTCCTCGCCCACTTGCGAGATTCGATATCGTAACCCAGATGGCGAGTCGCCCAGATGAGCGGGCGTGGGTTGGCGGCGCTGATGTCGCCAATGCAGACGTGCACCCCCAGGTCAGCGAACAGCTTCTCCCCTGCATGGGACAGATATTGGCTCACGCCGCTGCCCCAGTCTTCCGGCTTGACCGCGATGTCATAGCAGTAGCCGAGTTTCTCACCCGTGACCTCATCGGTCATGAACTTCAACAGCAGATATCCGACCTGCTCGTCGTCCGACAATCGCTCGCAAATGAGCGTCTTGACGTCGTCTGCCCCGGTGACGTTGCTGTTCAGGTAGCAATCGACAAAGCGGGTACGAACCGTCAGGGAATCGGCCGTGCGTCCCGCCGGCGCCAGGTTCTGGCTCGACACGGTGCTGAGCCACGTCACGAACATGAGGTCCGACGCGTTGCCCGGCCGCACTCGATACGCTTCCATCGAGCGGCGCACCTCGTCGCTCGGCTCGCACGTCATC
The DNA here is from genome assembly GCA_036501005.1 of Candidatus Xenobia bacterium. Lineage (GTDB taxonomy): Bacteria > Vulcanimicrobiota > Xenobia > RGZZ01 > DASYBA01 > DASYBA01. Next base: position 5,674 of record DASYBA010000621.1, read on the forward strand.
CGACGGGCGATGCGGGTACTCTCGTGGATGAAGCCATGGCGCTGCAGTCGCTCCGCCTCCGGGTCGTCCACGCCCAGTTCGACGACCACGTAGTCGGCCGACTTGCGGCGGGCTTCCGGCAACGCTTTGTCCAGCAGGGCGTCCAGGCAGGCATCGTCGGGCACGGCAAAGTCGAGGATCTGCGACTGCGGATCACCCGTGATGCTGTCCGTCATGTCGTTGAGCAGCACCATGAACCCCCGAGCCGTCTCGCCCTGCAGGCCCACCCAGCCGTCGACGTAGGGGACCGAGCCGAACACGGGCGCATAGCTGCGATAGGCGTTCTGGCGGTACTCGAGACGGGCGCCTTCGCTCACCCCGCGCACCGGGCGGCCGGGCCAGGGGTGGAGGGCGAGGAGCGACAGCAACGTGTCGACGTCGTGGGGGGTGGCGGAGCGGATGGACAGACCGGACATGGGGCGGAATCCTTCGACGCGAGGACCAGGGGTTCTCTTCCGCGGTGGCAAATATCCGACGCCGCAAGGAGGACGGGCGTGCAAAAGCACCAGGTGCGGGTCTCCGACCCCAAGGGGGGCATCCGGAAGGTGCCGGTCGGAACCTCAGGGATCACCATTGGCAGCGGCAAGGGCGCCGACATCCTCATTGAAGGGGACGTGCGGCTATCGTTCCGGCACGGCAAGCTGTGGGTCGAGGGTGGCCAGATCTGGTATCAGGACACGGGCAGCTCTTTTGGCAGCTTTGTGGAGGGCCAAAGGGTCAGGACGCCGGTGGCTTTGGCCCCCGGCGTGGCGGTACGCCTCAGCGAGACCCATCTGAGCCTGGACGAGGCGGCGGACGACGAAGAGCTGGACAAGCCTCCCACGCTCATCCCCGGCATGGAGCTGCGCATGCAGGGCAGGGCCGGCAGCGACGGTCTGGTCGACGCCCTGGGGGGCCAGGCGAGTGCCCTCTACGTGGCCGCTATCTACGACATCGTGGAGCGGATTCTGCGGGCCAGCAGCAAGGAGCTACTGCCGGAGGCCCTGCGGCAGTTGCGCACCGTGGTCCCGGCCGCCCAGCGGGTCAACATCGTCGCCTGGCCACCGGGGGCCGACGGGCATCTGGTCAGTTTGCTCCCTCTCAACCCCGGCGAAGAAACCGGCGTCAGCACCACCGCGGCACGCTACGCCGTGGAGCGGCGCCGAGCCTTGCTGGTGGCCGATGGCGGCATTCCCGAGGGCTTCCAGGCGGGGCCCAGCATGTTGGGCATCCGGAGCGCCGTCTACGTGCCCCTCGTCAGTCGCAGCAACGAGGTGCTGGGCCTCCTCTGCGTCGACAGCCCCAACCCGACGCTGCCCCTTACCAATGATGACTTCCAGTTCATCTGCGCCATCGGGGGGCTCCTGAGCAGCACCCTGGCCACGGAACGCCTGCGTGAAGAAGCCCGCCAGCAGCAACTGGACACCGAGACCGTCAAGGCCCGCCGGGAGGCGCTGGTCTCCTTCTTACAGATCGCCAGCCACGATTTAAAGAACCAGTTGACGGCCATCGTCACCGGGGCCACCATGATCCAGATGGTGCCGGCTCCGGAGCAAAAAGACCGGCTGGCGGGCATCGTGCTCAACGCCGGCGGCCGGGCCACCGATCTCATCAAGGCCTACCTCGACGTCGCCGAGGTGGAGAGCGGCCACGCCCTCTCAGTCGACTGGACGATCGTCGAACCCCAGAAACTGCTCGAGGAAGAGATGTCGGTGCTCAACATGGCCTTCCACGATCGCATCGCCGGCCTGGTGCTGCGCAACGAGGTGCACGCCGGCCAGATTCGCGCTGATGAACGGAAGCTGCGCCAGATTCTCTGCAACCTGGTATCGAACGCCATCAAATACACGCCCAATGGCGGCGAGATCCTCGTGACTCGGGAAGACCTGCCGGGCGAGGTGCGGTTCCACGTCAAGGACAACGGCGTGGGCATCTCGGTGGAGGATCAGCAGAAGCTTTTCACGGCCTTCCAGCGGGTCGGAGACTTGAGCATGGCGCCGGGCACCGGGCTGGGCCTGTGGCTGACGGCTTCACTGGTGGCGGCGCAGGGCGGCAACATCTGGGTGACGAGTGCGGCCGGCCAGGGCGCCACCTTCTCGTTCAACATTCCGCAGCCCCGAGGCTGACCGGTCAGGGGTCCAGGGCTCCGGGGAAGACGGCGATGGGCGTCGTGCGGGCCGCGAAGAGGTGGGCGGCCATTTCGGCGACAGGGTCAGGACAGTCGGGGTCCAGCAGGTGGAACGCCTCGTGGGCGATGACGGTACCGCGTTGGTCGCTGGGCACCGTTTCCCGATACACCGTGATCTGTCGGGTGTCCAGGTCGACCGTGGCTCGCACCAGCGCCGTGCCGAACCGGGCCGGGGCCGGGGACTCGATCACCGACACGCCGGCCGCCTGGAGCCAGGCTTCCACCGACTGTCCGCCCAGGCGGGCCTGCGCAGCCTGGGCCCGAGCCTCCGCCTGCTGGTAGCGGCGCTCGTCCCAGCGGCGGCCCCGGCGCTCCACCCAGCGACGGACCTGGTCAAGCACTGGGCTTCACGATGAAAAACACCGGGTCTTCTTTGGGTATCCGGTCCAGATCGGCTTTCGCCAGCGACAACATCTGATCCATCGACTGCAACGCGGACAAGTCCAGCACCTTTCGACCCGCGATGACATGCACGGCCGGCACCTGCGTGCCGGCGTCGCCATACGACTGATAGCGGGAAATCACGGTCTGCAGCGCCTGCATGGCGTCGGCACCGGGCGCTTTCGATACGTAGGCGCCGGGCACCTGGAGCTTGATGCTGCCCCGCCCATCCGTCACCCAGACGGTGTTCTTGCGAGTCTTCAAGAGCCCGAAAAGCTTGCGCTGCTCCCGCACACTTTCGTACAAATGGAGCCAATCGGTGGCGCCTAGCGGTTGGTACGGAACGTCCGACCCGCCGGTCTCCTGCAGCGATGCCAGGCGTCCCTCGTCGCCCGCGTCTTGCACCAGCACGTCCCGGGCCGAGAACTCCACCGCGCCCGTGGCGGTGGCCCGCACCACCTGGCGCTGGGCGTCCACTTCGACCAGGACCTCGATAGTGCCGGGGTCGGCCCCCATGGCCACGACCTTCTGCTCGACCTCCGCTCGCAGGGCGGCCAGTTGCTCCTCCGTCGGGTCCATGATGTTCTTTTCTATCGTTTCCTTGACCATGGCCAAAGCGGCGCCGATGGCGGAGATGACTTCTGCTCGCGGAGCGATTTCGAACGGCAGGCCCATGGCCTGGGCCAGGAAGGGCACGATGGCGGCAGCCCCGCCTCCACCGCCGATCAGCTTGACGGCCCGATCCTTCATGTCGTATTCTTTCAAGAGCGTATCGACTGTCGGTCGGACCTTGGCGGCCGCCCTCTCCAGCATCTGTCGGGCCAGAGCGTCGGCCGTGGTCGAGAGATGCTGTGCGACGGCTTCCATGGCTCGGCGAGCTGCATCCCCCTTGGCATAATCGCTAGCGGGCACAAAGCCCGCCAGGTTGGCAGCGTCCGTGGTCGTGATGCCCACGCGATGGCCCTGTTCATCTTCGACTACCAGGTAGGGAGGATCGTCCGATAGCGGGCTGACCTCGAGCACCTTCAGCGCGCCCTCCAACGGGGTGAACGAAGCGTATCCGACCCCCGCCAGATGCGCACTGCGGGGTCCGACGTCGATGCTCGAACCGTCTTTGCGAAGGAGTGAACCTCCTGCGATGCCGAGGGTGCGGCTGTCCAGCGTTCGAAGGTAGGTCGGATGCCCGCCCAGTTGAGCGGACTTGACCGCCGCCCGCCCGTTCTTGATGAGGCAGATGTCCGTACTGGTGCCGCCCACCTCCAGAAAGACCGCATCGCTCGAGCGCAGGTACATGAGGGCGGCCGCGATGCCGGCCGCGGGACCGGACAGCAGCGTCAAGACTGGGCGCCGTCTGACTTCGTCCAGAGACATGACGCCCCCGTCGCTGCGCATGACCATCAGCGGGGCATTGACGTTGAGCTTTCGCAAGCTTTGGTCGGTCATCAAAGCCGTTTCCATCATCTTGGGCAGGATGGACGCGTTCAATACGGCCGTGCGGGTGCGCACTCGCAACCCATAGAGCCCCGACATCTCGTGCGTGCAGCAGGCGGGGAGGCCCAGCGCGGCGGCTTTGTCGGCGATGCGGCGCTCCCCTCGGGGGTCGTCGACGCTGAAGCCCTCGGCAGCAACCACCGCCGCCACCCCCTGCTGTTTCATCGTCTGCAGAGCCGGGTCCAGGTCAGCCGTGGGAGGCAAAAACTCGAGACGGTTGTTGAGGTACTTTCCGGGCGCCAGTTCGATAGGGCCCAGCGCCATGTCGGCCTTGGCTTTGACGGCCTCCAGGCCACTGCCCAGGCCAACGATGCCCACCTGTGCCACGTCGCCTTCCAACAAGGCGTTGGTCGCCTGCGTCGTGCTGTGCGCCAGGAGCACGATGCGCACGTCGGGGGGCAGAGCCGCCTGCAGTTTCTGGAACACGCCCACGATACCCGCCGCCACCCCTTCGGATGCCCGATGGGTCGTCGGCGTCACGGCGTGGGCGACGACCTGGAGCGACTCATTGTCGACCGCGACCGCATGCGTAAACGTCCCTCCGACGTCGATACCGATACGAACCGTCATCACATCACCCCCACGACCACGACGGCATAGACCAGGGCCACCAGCACGAACACCCACACGAAGGGCAAGGTGCGTTTGAGAAAGTCTTCGGTCGACGTATGGGTGAACTGGGCCAGCCACACGTTCGACGTATTGGTGGGATCGCAGACGCCCTGCACCTGTCCGACCCCCAGGAAGGCCGCCATGACCGCCGCCGGGGGCATGAGGTTGTTGGCCAGGACGAGTCCGGCAAACCCAGCGCCCAGGCCGATAAAGTTGAGCGGGCCTCGATAGAGCCCCAGCGGAGCCAGCAAGGTAAAGAAGAGAACGAAGCCGAGCTTCGTAGTCGGAATGACGTGGGTGATGAAGGGGGCCATGATTCTGGCAGTAGAGGGGTCCATCATGGCGTTCAAGACCATGCCGATGCCGATAAAGAGGCCGAGCACGGGAGCCACGTCCTTGAGACCCTCCAACACGGCCGCGGTGAGGTTGTTGACCAGGCGGCCAGGCTCGGTGGTCAGGAGTCCGAACAGCATGCCGACCACGAACGCGGGGATGATGGGCCACGACTGGAATACCAGGTTGAGCGGCCAGGGCATCATGATCAATCCGATAGGCACGAGCGGGGTCAGAAGTGCGATGGTGGGAATGGGCTGCGGACCCACGCCCACATCCACCGCCCACGCCAGGCGGCGCCGTTCCTGGCGGGCTTCGAGCGCCATGAAGGCGGCCGCCGCCAGAGCCAGAAGGGTGCCGTACGAGGTGGCAAATTGCTTGACCGTGCCCAGATCGACCTTCAACACGTCGATATAGAGACCCATGTTGGCCAGGTTGAAAGCCCCTCCGATACAGATGCCAAAGAGCATCAGGCAGGCCGAGAAGCCCGGCGAGAGCCCCGCCCCGATGAGAATGGGGAGCGCCAAGGAGCCAATCATGATGACGGCCCCCAACCCGGTCAGCGAGGCGAACGCCACGGCGATGGCGGCGGTCATGAAGAAGGCCAGGACCATCTTTCGGTCGCCAGCGTACTCGGCGGCCAGTCGGACAATGCGAGCCGCGATGCCCTGTCGCATGACGACCTGCGACAATATGGCGCCAAACACGGCATACATCATGGCCGTCGACAGCCGGCCGGCGCCGTCGGTCAGGATGGTCTTGAAGATGAGATCTCGCAGGCCGTCGTGCGGCACTCCCCCAGCGACACCGGAGATCAGACCGATCGCGACGGCCATGACGGGGAGGGCCAGGAGGGCGGGCAGCCGGCGGCTCATCATCAGGCCGGCCAGCACCAGAAACACCAGGACGATCAAACAGCCAGGCAGCATGGCAGGTCTTTAGCCGGCCCATGCCCCAACCCTGCCACATCCCAGAAGTTGCCGCCAGCGGCCTGGGAGCCTACCATGGAAGCGTGCAGTGCCCGTTTCCCGGCATGGACCCCTATCTGGAACACCCAGCCCTGTGGCCTGGGTTGCATAACCGTCTGCTGGCCGCGTTGGCCGACGACCTGGCCGACAAAGTGGCGCCTCGATATTACGTCGACCTGGAACTTCGCACGTACAGCCCTCCTCCCGCTGAGCCCAACAAGCCTGTGACACGACCGGGCTCCAGCGCCGTGATGGTCCCAGTCCAGGTTCCCATCGTCGATGAGGTCTCAGAGAGCTACCTGGTCGTCCGGGATGTGGCGGAGGGTCAACAGATTACCGTTATCGAGCTGCTCTCGCCAGCCAACAAGATCCATTCGCGCGGTCGACAGGAGTACGAAACGAAACGCACCGCCATCCTATCGTCTCGCACCAGCCTGGTGGAAATTGACCTGCTGCGCGCCGGCAAGCCCATGCGAATCGTGGGGCAGGAGATGGTGAGCGACTATCGGATCCTGTTGAGTCGCGGACAGGAACGCCCTCGGTCGTACCTGCTTCCGTTCAGTCACCAACTGATGGTGATTCGCGGAGTGGCCTCGATGGGCCGCCTGGATGCGCCGGCCACTTGTCCCCAACCCTGCCCGCCGAGTATTGCCGCCAAGCACGAATCGAGGTAGATTGGCCGAGTGGACCGATGGCGGCAGACGGTGCGGTGGGCATGGGCGACCAAGCTGCGACGGGCAGGGGTTGTCTTGGGCCCGGCCTTCGTCCTCGCCTTCTCATGGCGAATGGCCTGGGTCGTGCCGTATGCGTTTCCCTGGGACGTGCGCATCGCGCTCACGGACAACAGCCCTGCCATGCTGCTCTCGGTGGATCCGGAAGAGCGTTGGGAAGACGAGCCGTGGATAGTTGGCCCACCCGCGTATCCGTTACTCGCTGGACGCCGGATTCTCGGAACGACGCTTTTGACTGCACCGGAAAAACGCCGGCTCGTCCAAGCCATGTTCGCAGGCATGGCCAGCCACATGGTTCCGATAGAAGCCAATTGCTTCAACCCCCGCCATGCCCTCCAGGTCAGTCACGCCGGCGTCACCTACGACATCCTCATCTGCTTTGAGTGTCTGCAAGTCTACGTGGTTCAAGCCGGCGACCAGCGAGACCGTATCGCCAAGCTGCTGATAGACGGCTGGCCGAAGCCCGTATTCGACGACATGCTCACCGCACACCACGTGCCGCTGTCCCCGAAGGACTGATCAGTCCTCATCGCCGAGGAACAGCTCTGACGCACCCTCCCTCAATCCGAATCGGAATTCTCCGAGAAAGTCTCGGCCCAGAACCACACGCTCCAGGGGCTGCGCTGCAAAGAGGATGCGCATCGAAATCTCCACCTCCTGGACGACCAGATGCACCGCATGCTCATAGACCACCAGGCTGGGCCCCAGGAAGCCCCCAACTTTTACTGGCTTTCCAGTGTAGATGTCGACCCCTGCGATTCTAAGGTGCTGGCCATCCAAAAGGGTCCTCTCGGCGCCGGTGTCTACCAGACACAGCATATCGAAATGGTGCCCGTTGACCGCGAGTCCAACCCCGAGAAACGGCCCGTACCGACCGTACTCGTCATATCGATAGGGCAATTGCCAGCGAAACTCGAGGGTCGGCACGCTATAGACCCATCCAGAAGTCAGGAGCGTCGCCCGATGGAATTCTATGAATGAAGGGCACCTTGACCCCTTT
>DASYBA010000622.1:0-5195 GCA_036501005.1 Candidatus Xenobia bacterium
CCCGCTTGACTTCCTGGCCGACCACGTAGCCCGTCGACAAGGACCCCAGCCACACCACGCCCACCCGGGTCGGGAGGCGCTGGCCTTCGTCAGCCTGGACCTGGGGAACGTTCACGCCGAGGAGGCCGAGGGTCAGTCCAGCCAGGGCTCCGGCGATCCATTTGTTGAGCGACATGGATCAAATCCTCTCTTCACGTTAAAGCAATTCTGCTTGAATAGTTACCCCCTCGACCGACCAGATTCCTCCGTGGCCGAAGGAGGAGTGCAAGCCCTGGGGAATGCTGGGCCCCGCAAAAGCTATACAGGAAGTGAATAATCGTCCATGATCGTCATGAAGTTCGGCGGCACCTCGGTCGGATCGGCCGAGCGCATCGAAGGGGTCTGCCGCATCGTCGCCTCGTATCGGCAGAAGAACCCCCTGGTGGTGGTGTCGGCCCTGTCGGGCATCACCGACCAGTTGCTGAAGGCCTGCCACGACGTCATGGCGGGCGTGGCTCCCCATCGCCTGGCCGATGCCATTCGGGAGCGGCACGAGCGGGTCATCCACGATCTCAAGCTGAGCAGCCTGGATCTGACGTCGTACTTCCGCGAGCTGGAAGACATTTTGCGCGGCATTTTTTACGTGGGGGAGTGCACGGCTCGCACCCGGGATCGCATGGCCTCCTTCGGCGAGCGTCTCTCGGCCCGCATCGTGGCTGCGGCCATGACGGCTCGGGGCCTGCCGGCTACGGCGCACGACGCCGGCGACGCGGGGCTCCTCACCTCGTCTGAGTTCGGCCATGCCAAGGTGAGCCCCGAGTCCGACGAGCTCCTCAAGAAGATGCTCGGCCACACCGACACCGTATCGGTGGTCACTGGCTTCATCGGCAAGGACATGCATGGCAACATCACCACGCTGGGGCGGGGCGGGTCGGATTTCTCCGCGGCCCTCATCGGGGCCGCGCTCGACGTCGAGGAGATCCAGATCTGGACGGACGTGCCGGGCATCATGACCGCCGATCCCCGCATCGTGCCCGAAGCCCTCGTCCTGCCCGAGGTCACCTTTGAAGAGGCGGCCGAGCTGGCCTTCTTCGGGGCCAAGATCCTCCACCCTCGGACCATCGAGCCGGCCGTTCGCCGCAACATTCCGGTCGTCTGCAAGAACTCGTTTGCCCCCGAACAACCTGGCACCGCCGTCATCGGCCACGCCAAGGCCGAGGAGGGCGGCGTGCGGGCCATCACCAGCAAGTCGGGGGTGACCACCCTCAACATCTACTCGACCCGCATGATGGAAGCGCCCGGCTTCCTGGCCGAGATTTTCAAGATCCTGCACGCGCACGATCTGTCGGTCGACGTCATCTCTACCTCCGAGGTCAACGTCTCGCTCACCCTCGACAACAACGAGCGCCTGGAGGAAGCGTTGCCGGAGCTCCGGCGCGTGGCCCACGTCGATACGGAAGGGCAACGCTCGATCGTTTGCCTGGTGGGCGCCGGCATCAAGGACACCCCCGGCGTGTCGGGCAAGGTGTTCTCGGTGTTGGCCCGGGAGCACATCAACGTCGAGATGATCTCGCAGGGCGCGTCCCGCATCAACATTACTTTCGTGGTGCCGGATGCGGCCCGCACGGCGGCCGTCAAGGCCCTGCACGAGGCGTTCTTCGCCAGCGGCGTGCTGGTCGGAAAATAGCTCAGACCACCGGCCAGATGCCGATGGTCCCGTCGGTTTGTCCGACGACGATGCCGTGCCCATCTGGGGTGAACGCCACCGACAGGCCGGGCACCGCCAGGGTGTGAATCACCGAGAGGTCGGCCAGCGACACCAGTTGCAGCGTCTTATCCCGGCGCAGGCAGGCGACCTGCTGCCGATGCGGGTGGGCGGCCAGGGCTAGCACCGCCGCCTCACCGTCGACCGTGCGCACGGGATCCGTCCCCAGCACGAGGCGCCCGTCGGCCCGCCCCACCAACCATCCTTTGGGGGTGTTCACGATGGCCAGGGCCGCCGCCCCATCGCCTGCGCTCTGATCGGCCGGCCAGACGTGGCCGTCCAACGTCACGGCCATTTCGCCATCCGGCGTCAAGGCCCACAACAGGGGGGCCGTCAGGCGATGAGTCAGGGTGCCCTCTTCATCCACCTCGACCCACGCGCCCTCGCTGGTCACGGCCTGCAATCCCCCCGCCCAGGCCAGGGCCCGCAGGGGCGCGTCCAGCAGGAGCACCTTGCTCTGCAGGTTCTGCCGCGAGCCCACCAGGAGCTGCCCATTCGATGCCGCCGCGGCAAACCGCTGGCCGCGGGAAAAGGCGGCCGCCGACACCCGGCCTTCCAGGCGCCACCGCCCCTTCACCTCGTTGCCCTCGCTGAGCACGACCTCGCCGTCTTCCGTGCCGGACAAAAGGGCCTCGCCCTGCCAGGCGAGAGCGGTGACCCCGGTCCGGTGCAAGGCCAGGCGGCGGTGTCCTCCTCGAGGCCAGGCCTTGCCCCCACGAGCCTTGGGGGTCGGCCGCGAAGGCGGAGCGCCCGCCGGCTGGCCGGCCAATGCCTTGCGGACTTGCTCCGGGGCCCACCGTCGATTCACGTCCCGCAGCATGCATCCGGCCACCACCAGGTCCAACGGCTGCGGCAGGGTGGCCTTCGCCGGCGGGAGATCCCGGGCGATCGCGTCCAGCACGGCCTCCAGGTCGCCTTCGAAGGGCACGGTTTTGGCGGCCGCCCACAAGAGACATGCGCCCAGGGCCCAGGCGTCGGCCGCCCATCCAGGTCCTCCCAGGACGATCTCGGGGGCGGCAAACCCGACACTGGGCTGGCGGGTGCCGAGGGACAGCAAAGCCAGGGGGCCACGCCCCACCAGACCCAGGCCCCCCAGTTTCCACCGCCCGCCGCTGCGAAACACGACGCCCGGATGGAGGGCTCGGTGGGACAGGTCGGCCCGGTGCAGGTCCTGCAGGGCGAGGGCCAGATCCCGGGCCAGCTCGGGCAAGTCGGCGGGTTGATCCAGCAGGGTGCCGTCAACGCCTTCGGTGGCGAGGTAGGTCAGGCCGGTGCCCGGGCCGGCCACCACGTCGCCCGTCGCGAGAAACGTCAGCCAGTGGTCGCTCTTGAAGCGGCCCAGGCGATCGACAATGCGGGTCAGGGCGCTCGCCTGGGGGCTGCGAGACGGCACCAGCCACATCAACAAGGGCGTGCCCCGATCCTCGGCGTCAAACAGCGCCACCTGGCCATACACCGCCCGCCGCTGGATGAGCCGGAAGCGGCGGTTGAGGAAGCACGGGGCGGAGGGCAGGGATTCCATCATCGGGCCAGGAGGCCAGCCAGGGCGGCGGCGATCGGTTGGCCGGTGCGATCCTCGTACCACGAAAACACCGGCGATGGGTTGGCCTCGAAACAGTAGGGACGCCCGTCCGGGGTGATGCGCAGATCGATGCCGGCCAGCACCAGCCCGAGCTTCTGGGCCAGTCCGACGCAGGCCGCGGCCAGCCAGGGCTCGAGATCCACGGCTCGAATGTCGACTTGTTTGTCGTATCGATAGTCGGCTTTCTCGGTCTGAATCTGGCTGGCAAAGACCTGCTCGTCGACCACGTGCACCCGCACGTCGACGCCTTCGACCCGCTCCTGAAACTGGGCCGGGCAGGCCTGCAGGGTGTCCAGGCGCCCCAGGTCATCGTCGTTCATGCGTTGCACGATGGAGCGCAGGTGGCTGATGGACTTGTAGATGAGGTTGCCGCCATGCCGCTGGTAGAATGCCACGACCTGGTCGGGCACGTTGGTGACGATGGTCTCCGGCACGCCAAAGCCGGCCTCGGCGAGCAGCATGGCCTGCAGCGGCTTGGAAGCATTGGAGGCGGCCGCTCGCGGACGGTTCACGACCCGCCCGGGCAGGCGATCGAGGACCGGACTGAGGGCGGCCATGCAGGCGTTGTCCACGTGCTGGATGTCGGCCGGCTCATAGTCGGGGGCATGTTCGAACGCACTGAAGCCGAGGCGATGGTAAATGGAACGGACCGACTGCAGGTCGACCGTGCGACCGTCCTGGTGGCGGATCAGCACCCGACCGGGGCGCAAGTCCAGGCGCCAGTGGCCGGGCATGAGGGCCGTATCGATCCACAGATACTCCTGGCGGGCCGCGGCCAGAGCCTCCTCAACGTGCGCCAGCATGGGCTCGCCTCGGCCTCCCATGAGCAGGATCACGGGCCCCCCTCCAAGAGCGCCACGCTGGCCTCCAGCAAGCCGGGCAGCTCCACCAGGCCCTCTGGCGATACAAAAGGGATGAGCCGCACGGCGGTCCAGCGATCATCGGCCTGAATCAAGTGCAGCTCGGCCAGGTGCAGATCCAGTTCATGCACCAGGGCCCGGAAGTGCTGCTGGACCGAGTCTGGGATGGCCACGGCACACCGCAGGTCGTCCCCGACCGCCACTAATCGACAGAACTTGCCCGGCACCACCGCTTCCAGGTGGATGGGGCACTCGGTCAGGCCGGCCAGCCGTTCCCGCTGCTCCGGGCCCAGCGGCTGGGGCAGCGACTGGCCGTAGACCGACTTGAACAGCACGCCCGGGGGGTGGTCGGCATCAAAGGCCCGGGCCTGGTCCGGATCGCTGGTGACCAGCAGGTCGGGGACGGTCAGGCCGGCGTTCGACAACGTCCACAGCTCGGCAAAGCGGGAGATGAGGGCGTCACGGTGCGACAAGCGGTTGACGACGCGGGTATGGTGCTGCCAGGAGGCCAGCAGGGCGTGCAAGGTCGCCCACGATTCGGTCTGGGCGTAGTTCGTATCGGTTTCGTTGAGATCCGAGAAGCGGTCCGCCGGCACGGCGATGCCGTTGATGCACACCGAGCGGACGCTCTCGATGGCGACGGCCTCGCCCCACACCTCGACATAATCGCCCGAGAGTTCCTGCCCGACCGTCAAGAGAAACGGGGCGCGGCGCGGGAAGTGCTCCTGCTCCAGATAGAGCGCGCGGCACTTGTCGCGTCCTCGCACGGCCTGGTAGAGATGCTCGGTGGCCGCACACCACGGATTGCCGTAGAACAGCACCACGGGCTGGGTGGTCAAGGGTTACGTCGACCTGGCGGCGAGATCCTCGACCCCCGGCCGGGGCGACTAGGCCAGGAAGCGGGCGGAAGGGCCACCGCCGGAGTGCACGCCGGTGAGCGGTTGGGCCTCAGGCTGCTTCTCCATGATGTTCTTCTCCATGGTGTCCTGCTTCTCAACGGTGGTCTTTT
>DASYBA010000623.1:0-7007 GCA_036501005.1 Candidatus Xenobia bacterium
TGTGGTACACCCCGGGACGGAGTCCAGCCAGCCGGAGCGGCGTCTTGCCCCGCACCCGGCCATTGACCTTGACCCGCATGTGGGCTGGCGTCGAGACGATGCGCATGACGGTCTCGGGCGGCAGGGACATGCGCAGGTCGGTCGCCTCGCCGGGGCTCAGCGTAAACGCGCCGGACTGCCTGACGTACCCTTCCATGATGGCACTGAAGTGGTGCGGTCCGGGCGCCAGCTTGAGGTCGTAGCCTCCGGTCCCGACGACGGATTCCGGGCCGTCGTCGATCCGCACGTGCGCCCCCAGCGGCTCGCTGCTGACGTGGACGTGCGCCAAGGGCGTCGGCGCGGTCGACGACAAGAGTGGGCTGGAGGGTATGACGAGGGCGGTGCTGGGGGACGCACTCGGCGGCGGACTGATCGAGGCACTCGCCGATGCGCTGGGGGTGGGCGTCGGCGTGCCCTGGTGCGAACGTGTCAGAGGCATCAGTTGCGAGCCTAGCAGAATTCCCATGCCCAGGATGGCGGCCACGGGGCCCCACCGCCGCCAGGCCGCCGGCCCCTCCGACCGCCGGGTGGTGTAGAGATTGTGGATCGCATCGGGCAGGGCGCCCGTCGTCTGCGGGTCGGGGGCGGGGGCTGCGGGGGTCGTTGGTGTGGGGGGCGGAGGCGAGGTTGTGGGTTGGGGCTGGGCACGAACCGTCGGCTCCTTGGTGGTGGGCGAGGCGGCCAGGGGCTTGGGCGCGGCGGCCTGATGGGGGAACACCAGGGGACGCAGGGCCTCCTGCACGTCGTGGACGGTCTGGTAACGGTTCTCGGGCAGTAGTTGCAGGCACTTCATGATGATGGCGTGCAGCTCGGGGCGGGCCTCGGTCAGCGGCACCAGCGGCTCGTCGTGCATGAAGCGGGCGGTCGCCTCCACTGGCAGAACGCCCTGTAACAAGCTGTACATGGTGGCGCCGAGGGCGTAGACGTCGGTGCGCACGTCGGTGTGACTGCGCCCGATCTGCCCGTACTGCTCGGGAGGGGCGAAGCCCGGGGTGCCCGCGCCGCGAATCAAGGTGTGCGTCACCGCTTCGGGTTCGAACGCCTTGGCGATGCCGAAGTCAATCAACTTGATGCGGTTGTCTGGCGTCACCATGATGTTGGCCGGCTTGAGATCGCGAAAGATGATGGGGGGCTTCTGGCCATGCAGGTACCCTAGCACCAGGCTGACCTGCCACGACCACTGCAGCACCAGGGCCTCCGGGACCTGGTTGTTGTAGCGGGTGGCGGCATAATCGAGGGTCTCGCCCTCGATAAAGTCCATGATGACGTAGTAGTTGTTGCTGCTCTCGAAGAAATGCGTGACCCGGGGGAGGCCGGCGTGGCTCAGGCTGGCCAGGATTTTCGCTTCCTTGTGAAACTCGGCGACCGCCCGACGTCGCTCGCCCTCATCAAAGAAGGGGTCTTTCATCTCCTTGACGGCCACCGTGATGTCGACGCTCGTATCGCGACCACGGTACACCACGCTCATGCCACCTTCCTGAATGGCCTTGTCGATCCGATATCGGCCGTACAGCATGGTGCCGGGTTGCAGCATGTCGGGTCAGCCCACCGCGGGCAGTGCTAGGTGGCTTCTTTGCTGCCGACGACGGTGAGGTTGACGCCGAGCTGCACGGGAATCGACTTGTCGCCCACCTTGATGGACGTCTTGCCGTTCAGGTACCAGCCGAAGGAGCCCGTGGAGAACTCCTTGACCTCCGCCGTCAGTTCCTTGCCGTCGATGATGATGGTGACCGCTTGGGCCTTCTCACTGAACTCTTCCCGGGTGACCGGGCACTTCTTGGCGATCGACATGTCGCTCCTCCTGGGCTAAAATCTTGAAAAGTCGTGTTCGGCCCGTTTGCGAGAGGTCCTGCCTTGCTTACTGGGCTCCGCCCCCCAGCCGCTTCGCTCCGCTACGCTGGGGGCCCCCCCGGCGGGCAGCTTTGGGGAGCTGCGCGGCATCTGCTTCGCGCTACTAGCCAGCGTCCACCTCGCGGGCTCTACGGCCCATCGCTTCGCTGGGGCCGGCTGGCAGCTTTGGGGAGCTCTGCGGCATCTGCTTCGCGCTACTAGCCAGCGCCTGCTCGATCAGCTTTTGGGGGCGTGTTGCTGGGCAAGGGTCTTGACGCGGCGGCGGATGGCGAGCAGGGCCCGCACGACTTCCTGCACCTTGCTGGCCCGCACCCGCATGGTGGAGCCGCCCGGCTCGCTCCACTGGATGGGGAGCTGCAGGATGGCGTAGCCGAGCGCACGGGCCAGTGCCAGGACCTCGACGTCGAACACGATGCCCTCAGTCTCAACCCGGGAAAAAATGGCTTGCGCCGCCTCCCGCTGGAACCCCTTGAAGCCGCACTGGGTGTCGGGAAAGCCCTGGATGACCAGGACCGAAGCCAGGAAGGTGAACACCTTGCCGAGGAAACGACGGTAGGGGGGCTGCGCATCGGTGCGCATGTCCCGGCCGTCGGGATGGATGCGCGTCCCGACGACCACCGGGCTGGTCTTCAAGGCCTCCAGCATGCGGGGAATCTCCTCGGGCGGGGTCGCCAGGTCCGCATCGGTGAACAACGTCCGAGCCCCCTGGGCCGCCAGCATGCCGCGTTTGACCACCGCGCCCTTGCCTCGGTTCTCGGGAGCGTCGATCAACTGCAGGCCGCGGATTTGGGGGACGAGGTCGGTTATGACCTGGGCCGTGTTGTCCCGGGAGCCGTCATTGACGCAGAGGATCTCATAGGACTCGGGCAGGGTCTGCAGAAAGGCGTCCAGCCGCTTCAGCGAAGGACCGATGCGTTGTGCCTCGTTGTAGCATGGCAGAATGATGGAAACGTCAGGAGGCCCCACCGTCCCCGTGTTCGGTTTAGCCAGGCCGGCTTCCTGGAGTAGAACTTGAATTCTCTGCGAGGCGCGGCCGAGGCCATCGCCCGGCAGGCGATAGATGCGGTGCGGCCGGGGCCTGCCGTCTCGGCGGCTCTGCAGCGGCGGCCCGTATCGGGTCCCGTGCGAGTCCTGGGGGCGGGCAAGGCGGCGGCGGCCATGGCGGCCGCCGTCGAATCGGTGTGCGGCGACCAGGTGCGGGGTGGTCTGGTGGTGGTGAAAGACGGCCACGGTTTGCCGCTCCAGCGTATCGAATGCGTGGAGGCGTCGCATCCGGTGCCCGACGCCCGCAGTCTGGCGGCGGGGGAGCGGATGCGGTCGACAGTGTCGGGGATGGCCGACGACGAGACGTTGCTCTTCCTGCTCTCAGGCGGCGCATCGGCCTTGATGGACGTGCTGCCCGACGGCTTCGACCTGTCGGATCTGCAGACGGTGACCCGGGCCCTCCTCGCCGCGGGCTGTGACATCGGGGACGTCAACGTGGTGCGCAAGCACCTCTCCCGCTTGAAAGGGGGCCAGTTGGCGCTGGCGTGCCGTCGTCCGGTCCGGCTGCTGGTGTTGAACGACGTGATGTCGAACGACCTGACGCTGGTGGGGAGCGGGCCGCTCGTGGGCGACCCGTCGACCCGCCAGCAAGCCGCGACCCTGTTGTCGAAGGTCGGCTTGAGTCGATACGAGCCGTATCTGACGGAAACGCCGAAGCCAGGGGACCCGCGGCTGCCAGAGACGGAGCTCAACAATGTCGGCGACAACGGCCACCTGAAGCAGGCGGCTAGGATAGCGGCCACAAAAACTGGCTTTCAGCCCCTAAACGGTGGGTTCCCGATAGATGGGGAGGCCGTGGAGGCCGCCATTGAGCTCGCCGGCATGGCGATCTATCTTCGGGAACTGGTGTCCGACCCCCAAAAACTGTCGGACGACCTCCGCGCGATGAGGTTGTCCGCCGACCTTTCGAAACTGCTCCCGGCCTGCTTCGTGGCTGGTGGTGAGACCACCGTCACCCTACGGGGGACGGGTAGGGGAGGGCGATGCACCGAGATGGCGCTGGGGTTTGCCATGGCGGCGGCGGGCAGGGAAGGCCTGCTGTTCCTGGCGGCAGCGTCGGACGGCACCGACGGCCCCACCGACGCGGCGGGTGGCTTCGCGGATGGCACCACGGTGGCCCGAGCCCAGGCGCTGGGCCTGTCCGTCGACGAGGCCCTGGCCAACAACGACAGCTATACCCTGTTGGAAAAACTGGGCGACCTCTATCGAACGGGCCCCACTTTGACCAACGTCAACGACCTCTATCTGGTCCTCATCGCACGCCCTGGATCATTCCATATATGAGCAAAATCGTCGCCAGCGGAAGATATATGGTGTTAGAACTGGCGAGTCTTCCCATATATTGAATAGCCCCATGGGCCAGATCCAGCCCGCCTGCCGACCTAGGGTTTTGTGGCGGTCTCGGCGGGCGGGGCCGCCATCAGCGCCGTGTACTTGGCACTCGGGATGAAGCACACCTGCGCTTGCAGAATCTTGCCATAGCCGTTGTTGGCAATGTTGTCGACGTTGATGATCTTCATGTCGCAAGACTTCAACATGCTGACCGTGTTGTTGATGACCGCGCACGAACTGGAACTCCAAGGACTGCAGTTCACCACCTGGCGCTGGGCGTTCTTGAGCACCGCCTCGTTGACGGGGAACGCCGGGTGGTGCACGATGTCGGCCGACATGGGCTGGCCGTAGCCGTTGTGGCTCAGAATCTCCACGTTGTCGATGGCCTGATCGGCCAACTTGAGCATCTCGGTCGTCTCCCGGATATGCCCCGGTAGATCCCGCGTCATGATGCCCTGGATGAAGACCCGAGTCTTATACTCGGGCTGCTGGAACGGCGCGACCGCAGTCATGATAAACACACTCCCAATCTGAATTCTATGTATCGGCAAGGATAGCATGTTGCAGCCGACATCATGTTGCCCGGATGTTAACTCACCCGCCGACGGCCATGCCACCCCTGACGTCCACACCTCCAGACGTCCCACACCTGGGCGTCGGTCGCCGATCCGGCAACCGTTCACCTGGCGGACATAAAGTGTTTGCCTGGCAGCCACGGAACGGCAAAGACAGCATGGCACCATGGCGCCATCCCAAAGGGAGGTGCTATAATGTGTTCGTGCCCATCACCGAGACGCCATACACCATTGAAGACATGGACAAGCTTCGGCTGGCCGATGACTACGAGCTTGACCGCGGGGTGCTTGTTCCCGTGAGTCCTGGCAAGCCCCGCCACGGCAGCATAGGGGTCAGAGTCGGAGCGCGGATTCTAACCTTTGTCGAAGCCTATGGTCTTGGCGAAACGTACGGTCTGGACACAGGATTCGTGCTGGGACGGAACCCCGACACCCTGCGGGGACCGGACGTGGCCTTCATGAGCCATGCCAGGTTGGCCGGCCATCCGGACGAGGACACCTGGTTCGAAGGTGGTCCTGAGCTTGCCGTCGAGGTCTTGTCCCGAGGCGACCGACCTGGCCAGGTCAAGCGTAAGGTCATCCAGTATCTGCAGGCCGGCAGCCGCCTGGTGTGGGTGTTCGACCCCCGGCGCAAAAGGGTCCACATCTACCGCCAGAACGGCACGGTCCAGGTGCTCGGCGGTGCCGCCACCCTGGATGGCGAGGACGTCCTACCCGGGTTTCAACTGCCTCTATCGGACGCGTTTCGTTAGCGTTTGAAGAACGCCCGGTTGCGGGCCAGGTCTCGGGGCCCCGATTCTTTGTCAATCACAATGGCGTCGACCGGGCATTCCGCCACGCACGCCCCGCAGTCGATACACTCCTGCGGATGGATGTAGAATTGATCCGCACCCTCGTAGATACAGTCGACCGGACACACGTCCAGGCACGCCGCATCCTTCACCCCGATACAAGCCGAGGTGATCGCGTGGGTCACTCGTCTTGCAGGTCCTGTTCGGATTCATCCCAGATGCGGGCGAACTCCTCCGCTTCGTTGCGGCTGATGTCGACGAACAGGGTGAAGATCTCCGGGTCGAAGTGGCCCGGCTGCATGCGGTTCATGATCTCCAGGGCCTCTTCCGACTTGAACGCCTTGCGGTTGCCCTGCTCGTCCAGTCGATAGACCCGCGGCGTCGTCAAGGCCGAATACACGTCAGCCACCACTTCGATACGAGACAGCAGCGGAATGCCCTCACCCTTGAGGCCATCGGGGTACCCCTTGCCGTCAAACCGCTCGTGGTGATGCCGGATGATCTGCGCCAGCTCTTCCATGCCCGGAATGTCTTCGAAGAACTCGGCCGAGTAGACCGGGTGGAGCTGCATGGTCTTGAACTCGTCCTCGGTCAGCTTGCGGGGCGCATTCAAGATCTCGACGGGCACGAAGATCTTGCCCACGTCGTGCATGCTGCACGCCTTCTCGAGGAGATCCAGCCGGCGGGGCTCCAGCCCCATCTTCTTGCCGATCTTCTGCCCCATGCGGGTCACGCCGTAGCTGTGCCGCAGCGTGTAGTTGTCTTTCACGTCCAGCGCAATGTTCATGTGCTTGACGAAGTTGAGCTGGTTCTCGGCCTTCAGCGCCAGGAACTTCTCCATCGTCTTGTCGAGCGCCATGACGACCTTCGGATTGTATATCGACCCGGCGCCCTCATGCATCTTGGCCATGGCGTCGGCCCGGGTCATGCCCCGAAAGTCACGACTCACCAGCATCAAATAGTCATGCGCCACTCGCAGGATCTGCGCCTCCAGCGGCTGTTCCAGGAAGGTCGGGGCGCCCAGGAAGCTGATGAAGCGGAGGCGCTTGAAGAGCTGCCGGTCGGGGTGCAGGATGCGCGTCGTCTTGCGCCACACCCGCGACACCTCGGCCGCCTCCTCGGGTGTCAGCTCGGCCCCGTGCCGTTCTTTCTCGATCAAGGCCGGCGCCAGGCCGATCTTGCCGATCTCATGCAGGTAGCCGGCCATGAACAGGTCATCCGAGAGCATCGGACACAAGACCTTGCTCATCTCCCGGGCCAGCGCCGCGGTTTCTCGGCAGTGCTCCTCCAGCGGCTTGCCCCCGGCCGCCTTGTTCAGCCGGAAGAGCCGGTCCACGACCGACGGGTCGTGATCCATTCGCTTCTCAAAGCGGAA